>LKPX01000039.1 GCA_001443525.1 Desulfobacteraceae bacterium RAAP-1
TACGCTTCATTCCTAAGGATTTGCACGCCTTTCCTGCGAACATTTTACGAAGCCGTCTGAAAATCGACTTTTTACGAAAGCATCATTCATAAGTTGTGTAAAGTTTTGGATCAAACGCTTCCCGGACCGCCTCGCCGATGAATGTGACCAGAATCAGGGTAATTACCATCGCGGCAATGACCGATCCTGAAATCCACCAGGCATCCATGTTGTCCCACCCTTGTTGCAGAAGTTCGCCCCAGCTTGGTGTCGGCGGCAAGAGACCAAAGCCCAGATAGTCTAGAGAGGTCAGCGCGACAATGCCGCCGGCGATTGAAAATGGTGCATAGGTGACAATCACGGAAACGACATTGGGAATAATATGCTTGAAAATAATACGAAAATCCGAACCTCCCAGGGCTTTTGCCGCCAGCACGTATTCCCTTTCCCGTTCCTTGTACGTGGCGGTGCGCATGGTCCAGGTCAAGCTGGTCCATCCAAAGCACACCATGATCAAAATCAGGAGAAAGAAACTGGGAACCACAATTGAGGAGATAATGATAATGACATAAAGAAACGGGACATTGGACCAGATTTCAATAAATCGCTGGAAAACCAAATCAAAGGCTCCTCCCCAATATCCCATGATGCACCCTAGCGAAACGCCGACCGTATAATTAAATATCAGAAGGATCAGTGAAAAAAAGATGGTAATTCGGAATCCATATACGAGTCTTGCGACAATATCCCGGCCGGAACTGTCGGTGCCCAGAAAATGACGGTCCGCAAATGACGGAGGGAAAGGGGGATACACATGTTCATGAAGGTCGTTTTCGTAAGGGTTGAAAGGCACCGGCGGCATCAATACCCAGTTACCTGCGTTTTCTTTTTGAAACTGGAGGGAAAGCTTCCGGTAGTTGGTTTCATAGGGGTAGTTCAGGCCAAAGCGCGTTCCGGGAATCATTTCTTCGTAGGTCGGAAAATAATAATGCCCCTGATACTTTACTACGAGCGCCCGGCTGTTGACCAGAAGCTCCGCCATCAGCGATGCTGCAATCAATATGCAAAAAATAATAAACGCGTAATATCCGCGGGATATTGCTTTAAAGCGGCGCAGTTTTTTTTGTGTCAGGGGGCTGAACATTACAATATTGGCGCTCCCCGCTACTGCCTGTATCCGAACCGCACCCGAGGATCCATCAGTGCTACGCAGATATCAGAGAGGATGTTCCCCATCATGAACAGCAGGGAAGAGATAACCAGTATTCCCATGACCACAGGATAATCCCTGTCGATGACGGATTCATATCCGAGAAGGCCCATTCCATTGATATTGAATACTTTTTCAATCAGAAAAGAACCACTCAAAATAATGGATAAATTGTCTCCGAATGTTGTGGCGACTGGAATCAGGCTGTTGCGCAAGGCGTGACGAAACACGGCTTTTTTAAAAGAAAGCCCTTTGGCGATGGCTGTTCGGACATAATCGGATGCCAGATTGTCCATGAGAGCGTTTTTCACAAGAAGCGTCAGCACTGAAAAAGACCCCAGCACATACGCTGTCAGAGGGAGTGCTGTATGCCAGAGAATATCGGCGGCTTTGTGGATGAGCGTAAAATCTTCGAAATCGTCGCTTACCAGCCCCCCCAGCGGGAAAATTCCCCAATGGGAAGACAGGAGCAGCAAAAGCAGCACCCCCGCCACCCAGCCGGGAATGGCATATCCGGTAAAAACCGCGGCTGAGGAGATGTTGTCATACATGCTGTGGTGCCGCACCGCCTTGGATATTCCCAGGGGAATGCAGATTCCATAGACCATGACCATTGAAATAAACCCGAAATACAAGGAAATGGGGATTCGGCTGCAAATCATATCCCAGACTGGTTCGTAGTAGCGGGTGGATGTCCCCAGATTGCCGTGAAGCACCTTCCATAACCACTGACCATAACTGATCCACACGGGCTTGTCGAATCCATAATAGGCTTTTAACATTTGAATCTGGTCGGCGGAAAGCGGCTGGCTCTGACGCTCATTGCCGCTTCCTGCTGACGGCCCCCCTTCCCGGGTGCGCATTTGCTGGGCTTCGAGCATCATACGCTCCACAGGGCCTCCGGGCACCATCCGGGTGATGGCGAACACCAGCAGGGTGATTCCCAGAAAGGTGGGGAATATCAGCAGGATTCTTCGGATGAAATAAGCGGTCACCAGCTATTTTTCCTGTATGCCTTCCAGCTTCCACAGCGTTGAGGCAACGGGGCGTGCGAACGTCCAGTATTCCTCAAATTTTACAGGCTGAGAAGGGTCGCCCTTGACGACATTGCCGCTGGTCTCCTCGACCATATAATCCAGGAGATTGGCTGTAAACAGCACTTTAATATAGACTTCCTGCCCTTCCTGCCCCGCATCCGCAATTTCGATATGGCGCACCGCAATGTTTTCGAGGCGGTTGATCAGACCTTTCTGCTTGAGTTCCGCGAATTTGGCGTCATATTCCGACTTTAATTGCTGGCCGATGAGGCCCTGAACCGAAGCCGTATCCCGACGCATCCACGCAGCCTGTACCTTGAAAAACACATCCTGCGCGATTTCTTTGAATTTTTCGGGGTCAAAGTCTGGTTCCGACTGGCGGAGGAAATAAAAATCATCTCCTGAAGCGTTCACTGCCTGAGGCGGAACCGGGGGCGGCCCGGGAAATCCGCTGCTTTGGACATCTCCAGTGGAAAAAGGGTTGAACGGCGAAGACATGTTTTTGGAACCCATATTGGGTTTAATGAAGCGCTTGTACAGAAAATACCCCAGCCCTCCCAGAATCAGAAGGTCAAACAGGCCGAAACCTCCGCCCCCTCCGCCGTAATTGCCATGACCGCCGCTGTATCCGGATCGACCAAAGAGCATATTGCCCACAAGACCTCCGACCAGTCCTCCCCCAACGCCTCGCCAGAAACTGCTGCCGCCGTTGTTACCGGGGGAAGAATTGAAATATCTGCCGGATGATGGCGGGGGCGGCGGTATGGATGAGCCCCCGAATGATCTCGAAGTACTTCTGCCGAAACCGCCGCCTGATCCGCCAAAAGAGCGGCCTCCTCCGGAAGAGCGCGCATCAGAGAGATCGGGCATTCCCATGAGTATGGTCACAATGGCGGCAAGAATCCACAGGAAACATCGTCGTTTTTTCAACGCGTTCATCATCTTTCACCTCCAGATGGGTTTCGAGCGATTTTTACGATCGTCCGGGTAATAGTTGCACCGCTGGGCAATATGAATGTTTCAGGAAGGACCTGTAATCTGCCTTCCGCAAACATCTGGATGCATTCCGGATAGAGGCGCCACTCCTGTTCAAGCCCCTTGCGGCGCACCGTTTCTATGGTGTCGTCCGGCATAATCGGAAAAGTTCGCTGCCCGATAATAGGTCCGGAATCTTCCCCATAGTCCACAAAATGTACAGTGCAACCGCCAACCTTGCATCCATAGCGGAAGGTATCTCCGTAGCCATCGGTTCCGGGGAACGCCGGCAGAATGGCGGGATGGATATTCATGATTCGTGGTATTTCTGCACGGACATTGATCCGGTCGATCAGGTAAGGGGTCAGGTTGCGCATGAACCCGGCCAGTACGAGCAGGTCGAAATCGAAGATACGTATCCGCCTCAGTAATTCGGATTCCGCAATTGCCCGGGATTTCAGAAATGCTTCAATACGTGCAACCGGCGTGTTTCCAGGGAAAATGTGCTGTTTGTTCAGACATTCCTGAAGATTGAAGTCATTGGGCAGCGCGTAACGGTGAAACTGCTGGATAATTCGGCTGTAATCCACCACAAAATCTGGGATCCCATGTTTTACAGCCCGGCTCAAACCAGCCGCTTCCGGTGTGTCTGATCCGACAAAAGCCACGACGGCATTGATAGAATGAGATTCACAGGCGTCGATAATTGCCTGAAGGTTACTGCCCCCTCCGGAAATTAGAACGCCGATACGGATTATAGGCTGCATTCTCGTCTCCATCCATCAGATAACGTTCATATATCCATCAATATTGATGCCTTCGTAAAATGTTCGCAGGCAAGGCACGCAAATCCGCAAGGAATGAAGCGTGCTTTGCATACGGTGTAATCGAAGGATGCGGACTTTTTATGAAGTCGTCAACATTGACATTATACAATCATGATACTATAGTCACATACAATAATAAATCATTTTATGAAAGGAAACAGGCTATGTCGGAAAACGTTCTTGAAATCAGTGACAGCAATTTTGAAACGGGTGTCTTGCAGGAACCAATGCCGGTGCTGGTGGATTTCTGGGCGCCGTGGTGCGGACCATGCCGGGCTATCGGACCTGTCGTCGAGGAACTCGCCGGCAAATTTGGCAATCAGCTCAAGTTCAAAAAGTGCAATGTGGACGATAATCCTGTGACTCCATCCAAATATGGTATTAAATCAATTCCTACCTTGATTTTTTTCAAGAATGGAAAGGTATTTAATCAACTGGTCGGAGCGGTGGCCAAATCTAAACTGGAAGATATGATTCGCAGCGTTTTGGAGTGATGTCGCCTTCCTGATATTTGTTATCATCCCGTCGCAGCAAAGCATTCTCCATGTAGTCATTGGGGAGAATTTTGCTGCGACGGTTTCATGCCATAACTTCTAATAGACCTTTTCCATTTCCATGAAATATAAACTGATAGTCCCCATAATGGCTTTGCTGCTTTTTACTGGCTGTGCCTGGTTTTTTGATAAAAACATGGATGAAAAAACTGCGCAGGAACTGGTAAACGATGGCATGGAGGCGTTTAACAGTCAGCAATACCGCACGGCTGTTGAATCGTTCCAAAAGCTGAAAGACTGGTATCCTTTCAGTAAATATGCCATTCTGGCGGAGCTCAAAATTGCCGATTCTCGTTATTACATGGAGGAATATGGAGCGGCGGCTGTCGCATATGATTCTTTCGAAAGCCTGCATCCGCGTAACGATGCCATTCCCTATGTTATTTTTCAACTGGGTATGTGCTATATCCATCAATTGGAAAGTGTTGACAGAGATCAGACGTCAGCCAAAAAAGCCATTGAAATATTCAGCCGCCTTAAAAAGTCCTATCCCGATTCCAAATATGCCACTCAGGCTGACGCCTATATCTGGCAGGCCACTAAAAACCTTGCGGCCCATGAGTTTTATATCGGAGAATTTTACTTTAAAAATAAACATTACAAAGCTGCGGTTGTTCGCTTTAAAGCGGTTGTTGCAGACTTTCCGGATGTCGGTCTTAACCAGAGAGCCTTGGAATATATTTCCAAGTGCGAAGATGCCGTGGCCAACCCGAAGAATGCTTCAGAGAAGCCCTGGTGGAAGAGACTGTTATAACGCTTGGTTTGGGTGTTTCCCCATTGCAATGTGTCAGTGGCGATGTGACGTTATATCCGGTGACTTCGTGTAAAGACATAAAAATGATACCTTCGTAAAAAGTCGATTTTTTGACGGCTTCGTAAAATGTTCGCAGGCAAGACGCGCAAATCCGCAAGGAATGGAGGCGTACTTGTGGTACGCTGCAATGACGAAGGATGTGGCGCTGGCGTAGCATGCGGACTTTTTACGAAGTCGTCAAAAATGACTTTACAGAAAGATGCTTTTGAGATAGAAGGCACAATTCAGTTTTTTTAACGTCATGAAGAGGAGTATGGAGATGTCAAAAATTTGTGAAATATGTGGGAAAAAACCCTTGACCGGTTGCCATGTCAGTCATGCACATAACGTTAACAAGCGCAGGTTTAATCCAAATCTTCAACGGGTTCGATCTGTCAGAAATGGAATTGTTCGGAAAATTCTGGTCTGTACCAACTGTATAAAGTCCGGGCGTATCGTCAAGGCCCCTTGATTGATAGCATTTTAGAAAGTTCAATTTCAGCATTGCACTTGAATGCAGAGATTGAACTTTCTGTAGAGTCATATCAGCAGACTTTCCGCAAATTCGAAGGAACGAAGCAGCATATTTTGTCGTACGCTGCAATGACGAAGGATATAACGTAGCGCATATGCGGACTTTTTTACGAAGGCATCTTAATTGATGACGCGTTGAACACTCTGAATGGCTCTGATCTTTCGAATTTCGGCTATCAGCCGATTCAAATGGTCTATACTGCGAATTGAAAGCGTAATAAGACTATCGACGATCTGGTTATCACCGGTCGTTGAATTGATACTCAGTATATTAGCCCCGTTCTTGCTGATAGTGATGGCCAGATCCGCCAGTAAACCCACCCTGTCCAAAGACTTAATATGGATGTTCACCGGATAACTTTCCGAAGTAGTATCATCCCAGTTCACATCGATCTGGCGTTCAGAACTCATGGTTCGTGCATTGATACAGTTGATGCGATGGATGGTGACTCCGTAGCCGCGGGTGATATATCCGGTGATGGGATCTCCGGGAACAGGGTTGCAGCATTTTCCGAACTTGACCAGGATGTCATCTATTCCTTTGACAACGATGCCGCTGCTTTTCTGTTTTTTCTTCCGAACCTTTCCAATCAGTTTTTCCAGCAGGGATTCTTGAACTTCTTCAATGTCTGCCTTGGATGAAAATTTCCTGAGAATCTGAAGCGGTGTTATTTTACCATATCCGACGCTGGCCAATAAATCATCCACTGTTTTAAGCCCGAAATGGGCCACCACGTCATCAGTTTCAGCCGATTTGAGAAGTTCAGGGAAATTAAGCCGATGTTTACGAAAGGCCTTTTCGCACATTTCCCGGCCAAGGCTGATGCTGCGATCTTTTTCCTGGGTTCGAACCCATTGTTGAATTTTCGACCTGGCCTTGACGGTGTGAACGAAACTAAGCCAGTCTTTACTGGGAAAATGGTTTTTGGTGGTGATGATTTCAACGCTGTCGCCGGTTACCAGTTGATATTGAAGCGGTACGATCCGTCCGTTGATTTTAGCGCCTGTACACTGATTGCCGACTTCCGTGTGAATCATATAGGCAAAATCAATAGGGGTCGCTCCTTTGGGCAGGGCTTTGACTTCTCCGTGGGGCGTAAATACATAGACATCATCCGGAAACAAATCGAGCCGGACATTTTCCATGAATTCACTGGGGTTGCGGATATTTTGCTGATTTTCGATCAGGTTCTGTATCCAGGCGAATTGTTGGCGGATGGATTCATCGGCTTTCTGTCCTTCCTTATAGCTCCAGTGAGCGGCGATTCCTGATCTGGCAACCTTATCCATTTCCCATGTCCGAATCTGGATCTCGATGCGTCTGCCGTCAGGCCCGATGACGGTCGTGTGCAGGGACTGATACATATTGGGCTTGGGACGTCCGATATAGTCTTTGATTTTGGAATCGATGGGTTTCCACATTCCGTGAATCAATCCGAGAGCTGCATAGCACTGGCCGACTGTATCCAGTATGATTCTGAACGCGATGATATCATAGATTTCTTCAAACGGAAGCGACTGTTTGATCATCTTCTGGCGGATACTGAGCAGATTTTTATATCGTCCAAGCACCTGGCATTTGAAGTTGTTTTCCGCCATTTTATCGCGGATGATGGTTTTGACTTTTTCGATGTATGTTTCCCGTTCGACCATGTCCTTGCTGAGCAGGCTTCGGATGGTTTCGTATTCTTCGGGATAAATATATTTAAATGATATATCCTCCAGTTCGTTCTTGATCCAGTATATACCTAATCGGGATGCGATTGGCGCGTAAATATCCAGAGTCTCCTGGGCGATTTCCTGCTTCCGTTTTTCGGTTTTATGGTACTGAAGGGTTCGCATGTTGTGGATGCGATCCGCCAGTTTGATCAGAATTACCCGGATATCGTCGGCCATTGCCAGGAGCATCTTCCGGATGCTTTCCGCCTGACGCGCCTGAGAGCTGTCAAAAGTTACGGAACTTAGTTTGGTGACGCCAGATACGATATGGGCAACCTCCGGCCCGAACATCTGATGGATTTCTTCTTCGGTGGCATGGGTGTCTTCGATGACATCGTGAAGCAGTCCGGATGCAATACTGACCGGATCCAGCTTCATGTCCGCCAGGATACCAGCTACTTCAAGAGGATGTGACAGGTAGGGCTCTCCGCTCAGACGCACCTGCCCATCATGCACCCGAGCGGAATACACATATGCACGCTCCACCAGATTAGTATCCGCATCCGGATCATAATCTGTAATTTTATCGATGATATCGCTGATTCGTATCATACTGGTTAGGTTATCGAAATACCCTTTCTGGCAATTTAGTAGGCTTTTGCAAAGACAACACGCCGTTCGCTGGGAGCACCGCAGCAGATGCATTGTCCTTTTTCGTCTTTGGCGTCAAAAGGAATACATCGGATGGTCACGCTCAGGTCGTTCTTGATGGTGGATTCACAATTTGGAGAACCGCACCAGTGAGACAGCGCAAAGCCGCCGTGAATTTCAGGTTTTTCAAGATTTCGGGGAGTAAAAAAATCGTAAAAAGCGGTTTTTTCATCGATGATATGTGTGTGATCATCCCGGAAATTAAGCGCCCGGTCGTACAGGGTCAACTGGATATTATCAAGTATCTGCGGAATTTCACTTAAAAACTGCGCCCGATTCATGGATGTCTTTTCCCGATGATCGCGATCCCGACGTGCAAAAACAACGGAATTTTCGGCCATATCCCGCGGGCCGATTTCTACTCGGATCGGGATCCCCTTGCGAATCCAGTCCCAGCCTCTGGCGCCGCCGATATCCCGATCATCGATTTCAACCTGGATTCTGCGGTTATGATAGTCCAGGTCTCTGAGTTTGGAAGCCAGCCGGTGAGTATAAGACATGATTTCGGAGCGTTCATCCGGATTGCGGACAATAGGCAGCAGTACAATATGGGAAGATGCGATCATGGGCGGCAGAATAATGCCGTCATCATCCCCGTGCGTCATAATAACCCCGCCGATCATTCGGGTGGATGCCCCCCAGGATGTCGTCCAGCCGTATTCCTCGGTTTCTTCGCGGGTTTGAAATTTGATTTGAGAAGCTTTGGCGAAATTCTGCCCCAGGAAATGCGATGTTCCTGCCTGGAGCGCCTTTCTGTCCTGCATCATGGCTTCGATGCAAAGGGTTTCCACAGCGCCCGGAAATGTTTCCGCCCGGGTCTTTTTCCCCCGTATCACCGGTATTGCCAGATATTCTTCCACAAATCGGGCGTAAATTTCCAGCATCATGAGGGTGCGTTCATACGCTTCTTCGGAAGTTGCATGAACGGTATGGCCTTCCTGCCATAAAAATTCACTGGTTCTCAGAAAAATGCGGGTCCGCATTTCCCATCGCACCACATTACCCCACTGGTTAAGCAGCATAGGCAGATCGCGATAGCTGGATATCCATTTTGAAAACGCGTCTCCGATGATGGTTTCTGAGGTGGGTCTTACCACCAGGGGCTCTGCCAGGAGGCCGGCCGGCTGTAATTCGCCATTGGCGCCTTTTTCAAGGCGATGGTGGGTAACGACTGCACACTCCTTGGCGAATCCCTCGACATGATCGGCTTCTTTTTGCAGGAAGCTCAGAGGAATGAACAGCGGGAAATATGCGTTCTTGACACCCGTATCCTTGAACATGTCATCTAACACCCGCACCATGTTTTCCCACAGGGCGTATCCCCAGGGCTTGATGACCATGCATCCCCGGACAGGAGATTTTTCCGCCATATCCGATGCCTTGACCACCTGCTGATACCATTCCGGATAATCTTCCACCCGCGTTGGAGAAATTGCTGTTTTTTCCTTTTTTGCCATACGAGTCCTTTCTGTCATATAAAACTGTTATCATCACATTTGCGTTGTTTGAGGGTACTGCTTTCTGCCTGTTCCTGCGATGGAATGCGGGATATTTCATCAAGCAGAACGGTCACCAGTTTCTCCTGCGGAAATTGTTTTACCACCTTGCCATGTCTGAACAATACACCGACGCCATCGCCTCCGGCAACACCGACATCAGCTTCGCGTGCTTCTCCCGGACCATTGACCACACAGCCCATGATGGCGATTTTGATATCCAGGGTACTCGACAGCAGCGCTTTTTCGACCTGTTCCACGATATCGAAAAGATTGATGTTGCATCTGCCGCAAGTGGGGCAGGAAATGATTTCGGGCCCTCGACGCCGGATATTCAGCGCCTTGAGAATTTCATAGCCGGTTCTGACTTCTTCAGCCGGATCCCGGGTCAACGACACCCGAAGCGTATCGCCGATACCTTCATACAACAGCATTCCGATTCCCAGAGAAGACTTAACAATGCCCGAGTAGAGCGAACCGGCTTCTGTCACGCCGACATGCAGCGGCAGGTCGGTTTCCTGCGACAGCAGGCGATAGGCTTCCAGCGTCCGATGCACATCGGATGCCTTGATAGAGACTTTCAGCTCATGAAAATCCATCGAGCGCAGCATATCGATATGCCGGACAGCACTTTCAACCATTGCCTGGGCATTGACGCCATTGTATTTTTTGATTATATCCTTTTCAAGAGATCCGGCATTGACGCCAATCCGGATGGGGATTTGAAAAGATTTGGCGCAGGCGACGATTTCCTGAATTTTTCTGACGCTGCCGATGTTGCCAGGGTTAATGCGCAGTCCGTCTGCACCGGCATTGGCGGCGGCAATCGCCAGCCGGTAATCAAAATGAATATCGGCGATCAGTGGAATAGAAATCTGCTGTTTGATAGCTGAAATTGACTGCGCGGCCTCAGGGTCGGGAACCGCGACTCGAATAATTTCACAGCCCGCATCTTCCAGCCGGTGTATCTGTGCTACCGTAGCCGGAATATCCTGGGTGTGGGTATTGGTCATGGACTGAACTGCTATCGGCGCCATGCCGCCGACGCTAACAGATCCGACCCGGATTTGCCGGGTCGGTTTACGCCGGATGGGAGATATCATACATCCATCATCTATAGAGTGAAGAGAATTATTGGTAAAAAACGGCATCAGCGTTTTTCATACTTCAATTTCTTATGAAAAACAAATATAAATCACATGATCCTGGAGAAATACACTTATGGCATCTGACAATGGTTTCGAGTTTGTCGAGAACGTTGACGATATCCGGCAGGCTATAGAACAGCGAAGCAACCAAAGAAAAATCACTTGTGCAGAAGCATTCAATATCGCCGCAGATATGAACATTTCACCTGAGACCGTTGGGAAACTGATAGACGATCTGGGGATAAAACTGACGCATTGCCAGTTAGGGCTTTTTGGCCACAGTCCGGATAGAAAAAAGGTCACGGAAGCATCAAATATCTCTGAAGACCTGAAAAACGCGATTACGGCAGCTTCTGAAGATGGCAGGGTATCCTGTAGAGCTGTATGGAACATAGCGCTGCGGATGCAGATCGCCAGGCAGAATGTCAGCAACGCCTGCGAGGGGTTGAAAATCCGCATCAAGCCATGTCAGTTGGGAGCATTTTAGAAGAGCCGTCGGTAGAGTGCTCATGATGAGAATCTGCTGTAAGCCGATAGATTTTTCCGGGGAAAGTCCTGCCGAAAAAGGCTGCCATATCTCTGGCGCAGGCCGCAATTTGAGCTGTATTCAGACCGGTGTCTATACCCAGTGAATTCAGAAGGTGCAGCGTATCTTCGGTTGCGATGTTGCCGGCGGCGTCCGGGATAAAGGGACATCCCCCCATGCCGGCCATGGACGTATCAAAATGGGTGATGCCGCAGGACAGGGCCGTCATCACATTGACCAGCCCAAGCCCCCGCGTGTCGTGCAGATGAAGGACAATGGGGATATTGCCAGCAGCAGGCATGACGGCGTCCAGCATTCTGCAAATGCTTACGGGTGTCGCCATGCCGGTGGTATCCGCCAGGCACAGCATATCGGCGCCGGCATCCAGGAGCGATTGCGCCGTTCGAATGATCGTCTCCACCGGAACTGGTTCTTCATAACCACTGCCGAATACACACTGAATTCCGGCCCGAACCGCCATGCCGTATTGTTTGGCTAGGCTAACCATCTGAGCGCCCATATTCAGAGCCGCATTTGCGTTCATTCCCGCGTTATTCAGGCTGTGCCGATTGCCGGCGGATATAGACGCCTCGACATGGGTAATACCGGCGGCACGGGCGCGTTTGACACCGGTGAGGTTTAGAGTCAGAGCGCTGAACGCAACTCCGGAAATTCGGGGTAAAATTGCCGTCAGTGCTTCGGCGTCCGCCATCTGTGGTACCTTGTGCGGATGTACAAATGCGGTTACCTGAATATTTCGGAATCCGGCATCCACCAGGCGCAGAATAATCTCTTGCTTCAATGAGGTTGGAACGATTTTTTTCTCGAACTGAAATCCGTCACGGGGGCCGACCTCGGTTAAGATCGCGCTGCCTGGAAATGTCTTTTTCATTGCACCGAATAAATCCTCAGTCATCATATCTGATGGATGTATCGGGTTATCATATCCTTTTATCAAGGCTCCAATCCCTTTTAATTGTCCCCATCATTCAGATTTCGGTTCTTCTTTAACAGTCAGAATCACCCCCTTCCCGGAAAACTCTCTGGAAAGAGGCGTTACACAGATATCCCGCAGGCAGGACCCTATAGACGCTCTGGAGATGTCCTGCGGTATGCCGGATGTCATCACCTCTACGATTTTCTTTTCGCTGTCTTCGGAAATATAATCCGACACAGATCTGCCGATCTGAATTTCCGCATCCACCGCATGCACGGCCCTATTTATCAGCACAATCATCAGCTCCGTACTTACACCGATGATAGGGATGGGCAAATCCTCAAGAATGGCATGGGATAGTGCCAGTGCATGGTTCTGAATCTCCACCTTAAGAGTTCTTTCCTTGATGAGATTTTCGAGATTATCATTGATCTGCCGGAAAGATTCATTCTGCTCCAAAACTTTTTGATGAAGAGCCTTGTTGGTTTGTACCAGATCGTATTGTTCGAATGCCTGGCGGATTTCCAGCACCAGAGACTGATCGTTCCAGGGTTTCAGAAAGAACTTGTAAATATGGCCCTGGTTGATGGATTCGGTAATGGTGTCCACATCGGTATAGCCGGTCAGAATGATCCGGATCATATCGGGATAAAATTCCTTTACCCTTGCCATGAGTTCAGTCCCGCTCATTTCCGGCATTCGCTGGTCAGAGATAATCATATGAACCGGGTTGTCCTGAAGCAGTTTCAGGGCATCTGCTCCGCTGGAAGTTGTCAGCAGCCTGTAACCCTCTTTTCGGAGCAGCCGTTTTAATGCGTTCAGCACATTGACTTCATCGTCAACGCACAACACGGTATGTGAGAATTCTGTCATAAAGGGGTATTTCTCCTATGGCTCTGTGAAAAACTGGCAGGCTGACGTGATTTCACCCTGAAGCCGAGGGTACCATTCGGACAGGGTCTGCAAGTGTGGCTGCAGAAATGCCGGAGCGTCTGAGAGGCCCTCCGGAAGCACAGCCCTGCCTTCCGAATCCGGACAGCGGGTGTTTATTGCCAAAAAATCCGCGACGCTGATGATTGCGGCAGCTCGGTGGTTACTGGAAAATGCGCTGTGATGATGCCGGATGGCGTCCACCAACGGCTGCGGCAGAAGCCATTTTTCGGCAAGATAGGCGCCAATTTCAGCATGATTTACGGCATTTTCCATTTTCTCTGCATCAACAAATGAAATGGCGTTTTCAACCGCCGTTAACCAGATTTTTTCAAAGTATTCGGTAAAATATTCCGCCAGAATCAATTTGCCGATATCGTGAAGCAGGCCGGCGGTAAAACAGTCTGACGACAGGGTCTTATCGCTATGATCCGCCAGATATTTGCTGATGACGGCCACTGCCAGAGAATGATTCCAGAAGTCCCGGATATTCAATCTCTTAAGATTTTTCAGCAACGCAAATGATTTCATTACTGAAAGGGACACTACTGCGTGCTGAACCGTATTGAATCCCAGAATAATCACAGCGGTGCTGATACTGCTGATGGTCGATTTGAAACCATAAAAAGAAGAATTGACGAGCTTGAGTATCTTGGCTGTCATCATCTGATCTGTTTCAATAACCCGGCTCAGTTGATCGGCCGTGATTTCCACATCCTGAAGCATCTGGTTGACTTTCAGGACAATGACCGGAAGCGTGGGCAGTTCGCGAATGCGATCGATTTGTTGAAAAAAATCAGGTTTCATGGGAAATTGTTATGATCCTTTCATTGAAAATTTTTTAACCAACGGATATTTCAACCCTCTCATCAATCAGAATGGTTTCTGCCAGTTTTTGAATAGCGGAAATCATTGCCGCGTTCAGAACACTTCCCCTGGCCAGAAGCAGTCTGCCGTCTTGAACGCGAATTTCCTGGGCCAACCTCATTCCTGGCTTGAGAAACGATAAAGTGATTGAAATAGTTTTTTCAACGGTTTTTGTATTTTTCTCTAAATCTTCTTGCAGTATCTGAGTCAGCTTATTGACAACATCCGGATCATATTTACGTCTCGATTGCTTGAAAAGAATTTGTTTGATGATTTCCGAAGTAAGTATTTGAGGGTCATCGGTAATGATATTTTTAGCGGAATGACCGAGATACTTCACGGCCTGTTGCCGGATATCATTGATATTTTTAGGCCATTTCCGCAGATAAGTAGCGTAATCCGCCACCGCATGAATGATTCTTGCCCCGATAGGGATTGAGTCCCCTCTTAAACCACCCGGAAATCCGCTGCCGTCATAATTTTCATGGTGTGAAAAAACAATGGCGCCCACCGCATCAAGTCTTTCAACCGGCTGAAGACAGATCTGCCCGATAACGGGATGCTGCTTAAACAGTTTTAATTCAACTTCAACCATCTCCTCACTGTCTTTTTCGAGCAACATCTTGGGAAGTCCCAGAAGTCCGATATCGTGAAGCAGCCCCGCAATTTCAATCTCATCCTGTTGCTGTTTGTCCAGGCCCATTCCCAGACCTATTTGCTTGGCCAGTTGCGCGACAAAGCTCAGATAACTTCCCAGTTTGGGGTTGAGTGTTTCAACCAGTGAAGACAACAGCCGGATGGTGTCAACGAATCCTCTTTCCAGTGACGCATTGGCCTCTTCCAATGCCTGGCTCTTGACCAGAATTTCCAGGGTGCGTTCCCGGATTTTCTTTTCCAGACCCTGGTTGAGTTCCGTCAATTCCGCGTTCTGCCGGATGGTCAGGTCATTCAGTCGCCGATTATCAGCCTTTAGTTCATAGGTTTCCAGGGCGCTTCGAACCTGAAGCAGCAGATCGTCATCATTCCAGGGTTTGGTCAGATACCGGTGAATTTCCCCTTTGTTGACGGCATCCAGAATGTCCTTGACATCCGAATAGCCGGTCAAGAGAAACCGGATAGCATCCGGCTCCAGGATTCTTGCTTTTTCTAAAAACTGGGCGCCCGTCATTCCCGGCATTCGCTGATCGGAGATGATCAGGGAGACAGGGCTATCAGAACCGGACAGTATGTCTAAGCCTTCAGGCCCGCTTGAGGCTGTCAGGACATGAAATTTTTCTTTTCGAAACAGACGCTCAAGAGACCGCATGATAGACGGTTCATCATCAACCAGCAAAACGCGATGTTCGAAATGAAAAGTCATATCTTTACTCCATTACTGGATTTTTCGGGTTCAGGGGGCAAAGCAGATGGTCCGTTTACAGGAATTCTGATGGAAAACGTTGTGCCTTTTCCCAATTCACTTTGAACATTGATGGAACCTTCGTGCTTTTTTACGATGTTATACGTCACATTCAATCCAAGCCCCGTTCCCTTGCCAACGGGTTTGGTCGTGAAAAACGGATCGAATATCCGGGTAAGATTTTCTTTCGGAATACCCTGCCCGGTGTCGCTGACGGTAATATCCACCTGGTCGCCGACCTGCCGCGTGGCGATGTGAATTTCTCCCTGTTTTTCGATAGCCTGCGCCGCATTGACCAGTAAATTCATAAACACCTGGTTCAGTTGCTGTGGATAGCATCTTACCTGAGGAAGTTCCGCATACTCCTTAATGATCGTTGCTTTGTATTTAAGCTCGTTCCACACAATGTTCAAGGTCGAATCCATATTCTGGTTGATGTTCACCAGTTTCAGGACATCTTCGCCGGGATGAGAAAAATCCTTGAGATCCAGAACGATTTTTTTGATGCGGTCCATGCCTTCACGGGATTCGTGGATTAAGCCGGGGATATCTTCCAGAATATACGCAATGTCCAGTTCTGATTCTTTTTCCCGTATCTGGGCCGCCATGGCTTCTGTTGCAGCCATATCCGGACGGCTGTCTTTCTCTCCTGAAACCGAGCCTATGAACTGCCGGTACTCAGAGATAATCCGGCCGATGTTCTGCTGATAATCCGTCAAGGTTTTCAGGTTGCTGCTGACAAAGCCCACCGGGTTGTTGATTTCGTGCGCCACACCGGCTGCCAGTTGACCGATGGATGCCATTTTTTCGGTTTGCAGTATCTGAGACTGCGTTTCCTTCAGGCGCTTCAGAGTCTCCACAAGTTCAGAATTTTTTTCCTGGACCTGGTCGAGAGCTTTTTGAAGTTCCTGATTGAGGGATTTGATTTGTTCCGATCTTTGAAGATATTCCGTGATATCCTTGGAAACAATGGCCACCTGATACACATTTCCGGAATCATCCCGGATGGGCAGCAGATGAAATTCAATATGCCGTTTTTCCCTGTCGGATCCGCCAATGGTTTCATATACAAACCGGATGACCCCGGAATGAAAGATGTCCAGGACATGGTTCTGAACATTGGCGATATTGACCGCAGGCATGTTCCAGTGTCTGGGATCAAAACAAGGAGCTCCGGCAATCTGGTCGAAGCTGACACCTTTTCCCTTTAAAAAAGCGTTATTCGCCGATACAATGCAGCAATTCGCATCAATGGAGACAATTTCCTCGGGCAGGGAATCCAGAACAACCCGAAGCTTGTTTCGGCTTTCGATAAGGGTTCGCTGAAGGCTATTATGTTCCTGCTCCAGCAAAAGAATGCGTTCGCCGGCCTTGACTCGCGCCTGAAGTTCTTTCGGATCGAATGGCTTTTTGATGTAGTCATCTGCGCCGCATTGCAGGATTTCCAGCAGTTCATTTTTCTGCCCTCCGCCGGTAATAACAATGATGTATGTGTAATGGCCTGTGTCGGAAGAGCGGATTTTCCGGCACAGCTCCAGCCCGTTCATCCGCGGCATGGCCCAATCCGTGATAACCAGTTGAACGGACCCTTTCTGATAAATATCCCAGGCTTCCTGTCCGTCCCGGGCGCGCACGACCGTGTAGTTCAAGTTTTCCAGAATATCGCTCAAAAGATCCAGCACGAGATCGTTGTCATCTGCAATCAATACGTTCATAATTCGTTTCCATCATGATTCGGTAATAAAGTGGCGTTGTTTCCTGTCAGGCGGGCAACAACGCGCAGAGGGTTCTTTGCCGGCCGGCATTATCCGTCCAGTAAGTCTCGAATCGTTTTTAACAGCTCATTTTTTACAAAAGGTTTGCGGATGTAAGCGCTGATGCCGATTCCAGATGCTTTTTCCTCGGAGATCATCCTGCTGTATCCCGAACATAAAATTACAGGGATGTCCGGCCGGATTCTCTTCAGTTCTTCAGCCAGTCTGGCGCCGTTCATGTCCGGCATCGTCATGTCGGTCAGCACCAGATCGAAATCCGCAGGCCGGTTTTTAAAAATTGCCAGTGCTTCGAGGCTGCTGCTTTGAATGGTAACCTGGTAGCCGTAATGGGTCAGCAGTTGATGACACATTCTGGCGATGGCTGCTTCATCATCAATAACCAGAATTCTTTCGTGGCCGCCCGGTAAGACTTCCGGAATCGCGGGAGCCGCTTCCGCCCGCTTCTTTAATGCCGGCAGATACACGGTGAATGTCGATCCCATGCCAGGTTCACTGTCAACAACAATTTCCCCGCCATAACTTTTCACAATGCCATGAACCACGGAAAGTCCCAGACCGGTTCCCTCGCCGATGCCCTTGGTGGTAAAATAGGGATCAAAGATGGATTCGATGTCTTTTTCCGGGATACCGATACCGGTATCGGTTACGGTGATTTTTAAATAATCGCCGGGTTTCAGGAGCCCGTTTTTTTCGATGGAATCTGTTTCCGTTTGAACATCCGAAAGATGAACCGTCAAAACACCGCTGTCGTCTGATATGGCCTGAGCCGCATTGGTGCAAAGGTTCATGAATATCTGATGAACCTGGGAGGGGTCTCCCAGGATGACGGCATCGCACTCTAAATCCTGGTTGATAGTGATGGATGCGGGAATCGACGCCCTGAGGAGTTTAAGCGCCTCTTTGGCGATATGTTTCACCTTGATGGGTCTGCGTTCATTTTCAGTCTGCCTGGCGAACGTCAGTATCTGTTTGATCAGTTCTCCGGCCCGGTAGCTGGCGGTTTGAGCTTCATTCAGGTATTCTTTGATCCGTGAATCGGCTTCGACAAATCCCAGTGCAAGATCGGTGTAGCCAAGTATCGAAGTGAGAATATTGTTGAAGTCATGGGCGATGCCGCCGGCAAGAGTGCCGATGGCCTCCATTTTCTGGGCCTGCCGCAGCTGCTGGTGAAGCTTGATGTTCTCTGCTTCGGCGCGTTTGCTGTCGCTGATGTCCCGAATGATCATGCTGGTGTATTGATTGCCTTTACTGTCACTAAAGACAGATGAGGACACAATCGCCGGGAAAATGGTTCCGTCCTTTTTTTTAAAATTCAGCTCAGCCGTGACTCTTCCGGTACGTTCCCGTTCCGCCAGAGCGGGTGCAAGCCGCAGATCCGTCAAATCGACAACCGCGTTTCTGCTGCTTTCGGTCAATTCCTGCTCCGTCATCTGAAAAAGATCGCAGGCCGCCTGATTCACGGTCAGTATCCCGCCGTCCGGCTTGGTCAACAAAATGGCATTCAAGCTGCCGGCGACAATGGATCTGAATCTTTCCTCGGAGTCCTGAAGGGCCGCCTCCGTCTGTTTGCGCTTGGTAATGTCGATCATGACGCCGCGGGTTTTTACAGGGTGGTTGTCCTGCATTTCAACATTGACAATATCATAAAGCCAGACCGTGCGTCCGTCATGAGCGACGAATCGATATTCGAAGACATGCTCCACCCCCTGGGAAATGGCTTTTTGACAAAAATCACTGACCCATTCCCGGTCTTCCGGATGAACCCGTTCCGTCCACCATACCCGGTCTTTCCACGCTTCAGGCGCATATCCCAGAATACGTTGTGCCTGGGGAGATACGTAAGTCCATCGGTCAGCCGCAATATCGAATTCCCAGGTAATGGCGTAGGTTGACTCCGCAAGGGCTTTGTATCGCGCCAGACTCTCTTCCAAAGCCTTTTTCGACTGCTGCTGCTCGGTGATATCCCGGAAAGCGATGACGGCGCCGGATACGCGGTCATTTTCGATCATTGGACGGCTAATATACTCTACACGGAAACTTGTTCCGTCCTTGCGCCAGAGGACCTCATCGTCAATTCCGCGGACTGTGCCATCGGTAAGGGATTTGGACATGGGACATGACGATTGGGGGTAGGGGGTACCGTCCGGCCGGGAGTGATGGATCATCGCGTGCAGATTTTGCCCCAGAAGTTCGCCAGCTTCATATCCTGTCATGGCGGTAGCCACTGGATTGACAAAAATGACCTTGCCCTGCGCATCCACGCCGACAACGCCTTCTCCGACGGTATTCAGAATCAGTTGATTTTGCAGGTAGAGCCGTTTGATTTCGTCTTCCAGCATTTCATCTGTCTGACGTCTCTCTTCGGAATGCTTCAAAATGTCATTGTCACTTGTCATGTCTTCTCCCATCGTCACCTCAGTCGCAGGCAAGGCGCTCAAATATTTCAAGTCAAGGTTCTGCTTGCGGCTGAATGCCGGAATACCTTTGCCCATCGAGTCCACTTTTAACCGGCAGTACGAGCGTGAAGGTGCTGCCCTTGCCCCATTCGCTCTCGGCGCAAATCTCGCCGCCAAGTATTTCCGTCAGCCGCCGGCAAATGGCCAACCCCAGCCCCGTACCTTCATAATTACGCGCCAGCCCCGTGTCAATTTGTCGAAACGGCAGGAATATTTTCTGGAAATCGTCCGGCTTGATGCCGATACCGGTATCGGTAACCGAAATACGGAGCGTATCGGCTGCGATTACCGCTGTGAGCGTGATGCGGCCATGCTGGGTAAATTTGATCGCATTGTTCAACAGATTAATCAGGATTTGCTCAACGCGCCGCTCGTCGCTCACCCATGCGCCGATTTCCGGTGCAAGTTTTACACGCAAAGCCAGTCCCTTTTTCTCTGTCAGCAGCTTCACGCTGCCGGCGGCCTTCTCGATAGACATGCGCAAATCAAACGGTGCGCATTTGACTTCCAGTTGTCCGGCTTCGATTTTGGAGATGTCCAGCACATCGTTGATGAGCGACAGCAAATGCCGCGCGCTGCGGCTCACCATTTCGAGCTGTTTGCTCTGCTCCGGGTTCAGCGGCCCGGCCAGACCCTGGAGAATGATGCCTGTAAAACCGATGATGGAGTTTAGCGGCGTGCGCAATTCGTGCGACATGGTGGCCAGAAATGCAGACTTCAAGCGGTCGGCCGCTTCAGCACGGTCCTTGGCCACAGCCAGTTCTGCGGTCCGTTTATCAACGCGAAGCTCCAGTTCCGCCGCATGGCGCTGCAAATCCTCGTGGAGTTGTTGTATCTGTTTCTCCGTCCGTCTGCGTTCCTCCATCATTCCTGCCAGAAAAAGGGCGCAGGTAATGGTCACTCCGAAAAATGAATTCATAAGTAAGAGTGATTCATTGGCCGTTCCCCCCACAAATGGACTGCTGCCACGACTGGTGCCAATCGTGGCAAGCAACGCAATGACAGCGGCAGTCGTTGTCACGCCGCGCATGCTGAAACGAAATGCCGCCCAGAGCAATAACGGCAAGAGACCGTATTCGCAGGGTATATTCCGGAAAAAAATAAAGAAACAGGCCAGGATCGTCGTGCCTCCCAGCATGGCCGCTTCCAGAATGCGCCAGGCGTTTCTGGGAAAGGGGTGGCGATGCTGCCATGCCAGAAAAAGGGGCGCGGCAACCAGAGCTCCGGCCGCATCCCCTACCCACCAGGTGATCCAGGAATAGCCAAACCGTTCCCAGGGGATATTCCCCACCAGTGACAGACCAAGCACCCCGAACGTGGGGCTGATCAGGCAACAGCCAAGCGCGCCGACCGTGACCAGTATCAACACATTCCGCCCGCTCTGGAGGGGGGACTCATCCTTACAGAAATGCCGTACAAGGAATGCCCCTGCTGCCGCGCCGGACATGGCGCCAAGACCAATAAAGGCCCCGGCCGCCAGCAAACTTGGCAGCCCCGCCGTCCGGACAGATGGCATCGAACCGTCCATAAAGGAGATGATATTGGCAGCAAAAGATCCGAGCCAGACACCGATCAAGGCATCGCGCCTCATCATCATCACGGCGGCAAGGGCTATTCCAGCGGCTGGAAAGATTGGGGTGATGTTGCCGGGAGGAATCGTAAACAGAAAGCTTACCTTGGCCACTACCGCATATACGGCGGCAATCGACAGGATGGCAGCCAGCGATGCAACAAAACGAATTTTGATGTCTGAATGATTCATTCTTCAACACCTTTGACGACTTTGTAAAAAGTCCGGATGCTGCGTTGCGCCGCATCCTTCGTCGTTGCGGCGCACCCAAAAGCACGCCTCACTCCTTGCGGATTTGCGCGCCTTGCCCGCGAACTTTTTACAAAGCCATCCCAAAATCGACTTTTTACGAGGGCATCACCTTTGCGGCAGAATCTTTCTGAATGATGCGAAGCCGCCGTCAGGCATAAAGCACTTTGTGGCATTTTTCCAGCAGGCCTTGGGCAGTAAACGGTTTCTGGATAAACTGAACCCCCTGGTTCAGCACGCCGTGGCAGGCAATCATATTGTCTGTGTAGCCGGACATATAAAGCACCCTGACGCTGGGATGGTATTCACGAATCCTGGCAAATACCTCCGGACCTTTCATTTGCGGCATGACCACGTCGGTGAGTACCAGATGGATAGGGCTTGCAAGCGCCGCAGCCTTGGCGATGGCATCGGTGACGTCATCCGATTCGATCACCGTGTATCCATGTCCCGAGAGTATCAGGCCTGTAAGCTTTCGAACGGACGGGTCGTCCTCCACGATCAGCACCGTGGATGAAGCGGTCACCAGTGGCGAAGGTTTGGCGGGCAGCTCTGTCACCACATCTTTTTCAGCGAAGAACGGCAGGTATATCTTGAATACCGTTCCTTTTTCAGGTTCGCTATAGACCCAAATATTTCCCCCATGCTGCTTGATGATGCCGTAAGAGGTGGCCAGCCCTAAACCGGTGCCTTTCTCTCTGTCCTTGGTGGTAAAAAAAGGTTCGAAAATGCGGTTCAGCGTGTCTTTTGTCATGCCACAGCCGGTGTCACTGACGCTGATCATGGCATAACTGCCGGGTGAAACGCCGGACCTTTTTTCGGCGTAGGCGTTATCTAACTCAACAATCGCGGTTTCAATCGTCAATATGCCGCCATCCGGCATGGCGTCACGGGCGTTGACCGCCAGGTTCATCAGTACCTGCTCCAACTGGGCCGTATCCGCCTTCACTGTCAGCGGCTCGGCGGTCAGCGCCAGATTCAGTTGAATGTCTTCGCCGATCATCCGCTGCAGCAGCTTTTCAAAGCCGGCCGCCACAGAGTTGATATCCACGATCTGCATTTCAAGCACCTGTTTGCGGCTGAACGCCAGCAACTGTCGGGTAAGCTCCCTGGCCCGCATTCCTGCCTGATAAATCAGCTCCAGCGACTCATGGTGGGGATGGTTCCTGCCCATGGATTCCAGTAAGAGTTCTCCATATCCCAGGATAACGGACAGCAGATTGTTGAAATCATGGGCCACCCCACCGGCAAGTCTGCCGATGGATTCCAGCTTCTGTGCCTGCTGGAGCTGTTCCGTCAGTCGGATTTTTTCTATTTCTGCGTTTCTGTGTTCGGTGACATCCCGCACAATTCCCCGAAAACCGGATGCATTGCCTTCGGCATCTCTAACCAGAGATACAGAGGTATCCAGATGACGTTTAACGCCATCTTTGGTGATAATTTCCCAGTCCATCGCCCGGGAAGGCTTTCCGGTTGTGAATACGCGATGGAATGTTTGAAATACTTTTTCAGCATTTTCCGTGTCCATGTATTCTCTATAGTTCACGCCCATTAATTCGGCGCTGGAACACCCCATAATTCTGTATGTGGAATGGTTAAAAAATGTCAAATTTCCAGCCAAATCCACTTCATAGTAGCCATCTTCAATATTGTCCAGTATGGATTTGTATTTCTCCTGGCTTTCCCGCAGCGTTTCCTCGACTTCTTTCCGCATCTGGACTTCTTTTTCCAGTTGCAGCATCTTCTTTTCAAGCTTTCTTACCAGCCGTTCGCTGTAAAGCCTGAAGACCTCCTCTTCCTGCTGCGGCGTTGCGGCGATATCCGCGCGCCTGACGGATGTCATGACATCACGAATTGCGGCCATGAACACATCCGGCTCGCAGGGCTTTTGAATGAATCTGTCCGCACCGATCTTGATGGCGAACGCCTCATCCTGAGGGCCGGTGTAAGTGGCGGTGTAAACGATAAACGGGATATGGCGCAGATTTTCGTCTGTCTTGACTTTCCGGCACAACTCAAATCCGTCCATGATCGGCATGAGAATGTCGCTCACAATCAGATCAACTCCGCCGGACTTCAGCCTTTCAAGGGCTTCCGCTCCGTTTGCAACCGACTGCACATTATGCCCGTTTCCCTTGAGAAGCGATTCCAGCAGATACCGGTTTTCTTCCTGATCATCCACGATGAGCGTGTTCATCTTATTCTCCCTTGTTTCTCCAGGCTTTGGGCAGGTACTGGATAATTTCAGACACAAAGGTTGCCGGATCGATGGGTTTTTCAATGTAGCCGTTGGCGCCGGCGGCCAGGATTTGTTCCCGATCTCCCACCATGGCATAGGAGGTTACAGCAATGATAGGCACTCCATCCAGTTCATCATGTTTTTTCAGCTCCGCGGCCACGGCATATCCGTCCATTTCCGGCAACTGGATGTCCAGCAAAATGGCCAGCGGTTTGCAAGTCAATGCCATTTCAATACCTTTGCGTCCGTCTTCCGCGCCGATGATATTGAAACCATTTTTTTCCAGAAGAAATCGCATCATGTAAAAATTCTGTTCGTTGTCTTCAATGATCAACAGTGTATCGTTCACGTTAAGCCTCCTGCCTGTTTCGCGGAATATGTACGGTAAATGTGCTTCCCTGTCCCCACTGGCTTTCTACAGCGATGGCGCCGCCCATCATGTCAATGATCTTCTTGCATATGGAAAGCCCCAGGCCGGTACCCTCGCGCTTGCGGGCAAGGCCGGTATCGATCTGATGAAATGGTTGAAAAATTTTGACGATTTCTTCCGGTTGCATGCCGATGCCGGTATCGGCAACCGATAAAATGTAATGATCGTTTCCGGTCCTGCAGACAATACTCACATGCCCTTTTTCCGTGAATTTCAGAGCATTGCTGAGTAAATTAAGAATAACCTGTTCCAGACGGCGCTGATCCGTGGTAATCATTCCGACATCCGGAGCGATATCCACCTGCAGGGGGATACCCCTTTGCTCGGCCAGCGGCGAAACAAGCCGGACCATTTTCTCGATGGATGCACTCAAATCAACAGGCGCCAGTGAAAGCTCCAGTTGACCGGCCTCGATTTTGGAGATATCCAGCACATCGTTGATGAGTGCCAGGAGATGGCGGGAGCTATTCTGAACCATGGACATCTGTTTTCGCTGCTCCGGGTTCAGGGGGCCGGCCAGGCCCTGCAGCATAATGCCGGTAAAGCCGATAATGGAATTGAGCGGTGTGCGCAATTCGTGCGACATGGTAGCCAGAAAGGCGGATTTGATCCGGTCGGCTGCCTGCGCCGCTTCTACGGCCGTGGCCAGCTCCGCGGTGCGCCGGATAATGCGCAGCTCCATTTCCTGATTGATTTGTTTCAACTCACGGGTGCGGACATTGACCTGATACTTCAACACAACACTTCCCAGCAAACTTGCCAGCAGGATAACTCCCACGATAATAGCAAGGATTGGCAGCCATTCCGGCATATTGAGCTTGACATTTTCGGATGTCCATTTTCTCAGCGACTGATAATACACCGATTGGGGATTTTTTTTGAGTGCCGCCAGATGGATGTCAATGGATTCCAGTAAATGTTTGGGGTCGCCCCGGGTTGCAGCGAAAAAAAAATCACGAGGATCAAAAATAATCGCCGTACTTTCAAGTCCGATCTTTTTTGCATGCATCACTCCGTACAAACGATTGGTGATGGCAGCATCAGCCTTATCTCTGGCAACCATTTCAAACACGGTTTTGAAATCCGGCGCAGGAATGAGTGTGATGTTTACTTTGAAGCTTTTGGTGAGGCGAATAAATACTTCCTGCTGGAATGAGTCTTTAAGAACGGCAATCCGCTTTCCGCTTAGATCCAATATGGACTGGATTCCACTTCCCTTTCGGGCATATACCTGAGACCAGGAGGAAAGTACAGGCGCCTTGTGAAACGAGAACATTTTTTCCCGGTCCACCGTAAACGCCATGTCCGGCATAAGATCAATTTCCCCTTTTGCCAGACGATCCAGGCCCTCCGCCCATGTGCCGGATACGTAGCGCAACTTCCAACCTTTTTTTTTTGCGATATCCGCGATGATATCTATAAAGATACCTTCGGGCTGACCGGATTTAGAGGTAAAAACCTTCGGCGCATTTTCATAGACACCGACGGTCACAACCCGATCATCGGCGTTTGTGGACGAAACTCCCAGACATGAGAAAATCAGCAAGAGGAAAAACGGTCTTAAAAGGAATATCGGCCATTTCATTCTCATTCTCCGTTTGTTCTCATCTTCCAACCCCATCGCAACAGAATCTCCCTGAATGATGCAGAGCATAACGGGCGCATGCAGGATGTCAGGATGAAGGTCATGTTCGGCTTCATCAGTACATGAACGGCAATGGTTCCGGGCGTGAGAGAATGGTCAGTGGGCAGAGATAGTATCGTATCATCCGGTTGACCACGCTCAATCCCACTATATCGAAATTCGTCGAGTCGTCAACAAATTGATGAGGTTATTTCAATGGATCCGCCATTATTTGGCAATTCGTCGTTTTATTCATTATTTCGATTTTTTATGTGGGCGATCAATATCGCTGGCTGTCTTTGCTCATTGTCAGGACTGCTGATTTTCGTTGACACAAAGCTCCTTGTACCTTAATGCGTGAAAATGCGCTGATAGACTTTTGACGGTATTGCTCCATAGCATCTTTTCATGCGGCAACGTCCAGCATAATAAATCGCAGGCCGGTGTCCACGATGGAACACCGGCATAAGTTTTCAATCGGCTACTAACCTGTTTCTGCTTGCGTTTTTTTACGAGAGCATCAAGTTTTTTTCGATAAAAGGAGAATGATGGCATTTAACTGGTTTAAAAAAAAAGATATTTCAGTCAAATCTGTTTCGCTGGAAGTGGTTTCCCCGGCGGATTCCCCTCCTGAGGGATCCGCGGTGGATATTTCCGCACAGGAAAGAGCTACGTTGCTGTCACGCCTTAAAAGCGGTCTTTCCCGGACACGGCAGATACTAACGACTGATATTGACAAGCTCTTTGCAGGAAAACGTCCGATAGACGATGATCTTCTGGAGGAGCTCGAAGAGATTCTGATTACTGCGGATATCGGCGTTCAGACCGCCGGAGAACTGATTCAGAAGATTTCCAGCGGGGCAGGGGATGCTGAAACCGTCAAGACTGCATTGAAACACGAAATGCTGGAGTTGCTCACGGTTTCATCGAAACCAGAGACGGATACTTTGCCCAAACCGTGGGTTATGATGGTTGTCGGTGTCAATGGCGCAGGAAAAACCACCACCATCGGCAAACTGGCGTCTCAATTCACATCTGAAGGTAAGAAAGTGCTGATAGCCGCTGCCGATACGTTCAGGGCCGCTGCGGTCGAACAGCTTCAAATCTGGGCGGAGAGATCCGGAGCCACGCTGATACGGCATAAAGCCAATGCCGACCCGGCGGCGGTGGCTTTCGATGCGGTTGAAGCGGCGGTTGCCCGCGATGCCGATATCGTGATTGTGGATACGGCCGGCAGGCTTCATACTCGTGTAAACCTGATGGAGGAGTTGAAAAAAATCCGTCGGGCCATTACCAAAAAAATTCCGGAAGCTCCCCACGAAACCCTTCTGGTTCTGGATGCCACTACCGGACAGAACGCGATCATGCAGGCGCGATTGTTTCATGAATCCATCGGTGTCACGGCTCTGGCGCTGACCAAACTGGATGGCACCGCCAGAGGCGGCATTGTGATCAGCATCTGCCATGAGCTGAATCTGCCGTTGAAATATATCGGGACCGGCGAAAATATTGAAGATTTACAGGAATTTGATCCAAAGGTATTTGTGGACGCCCTTTTTTGAGAATTGAGAACGTCAATTATCCTGCGCTGCCTGTGGGAGCTGCAATCAGCGAGCGCTTTAGCATTTCATTGCGATAACATGATAACTTCAGTCAATGGGCTTATTGTAAAGCTGCAATCAGCGAGCGCTTTAGCATTTCATTGCGATAGGCATTCAGGACGTGGCTTTGCGTAATCACGCCTTTGAGTATTTTATCGCCGTTGACCTGATCTACCACAGGCAACTGTTCCATATCGATGAAACTGAACTTGTTGAGCGCCGCAGACAGGGTATCCTTCATATCAACATACACCACATGGGAATTATAAATGTCCTTTGCAACAACAAGATGCTTAAAGCTTTCCTCGAAGACAAACTCTCTCAGATCAGAAAATGAAATCACGCCTTCCAGGCATCCTGCCTTGTTGACTACATACAGATAATTGCAGCTTGCCGAAAGACATTGCTTCAGTATGACATCGTAGGGAGTGTTCGCATGTATCCGGGCTACATGGGTGTCCATGACATCTCTGACCCAAAGGCTTGAGAGGATGCCTACCTCACGGCCGGCGGCAATGTCTATCCCTTTCCGTGCAAGGCTAAGCGTATAAATGGAGCCCGAGAGAATGGCTTTGTGTACCAGAGAGGCAATAATACAGGCGGTCATCATGGGAAGAATAACTGAGCTCCGATTGGTCAATTCAAAGATCATGATGATGGCGGTCATAGGCGCCTGAATGACGGCGCCGAGCATGGCTCCCATTCCAACGACGCCATAACATCCCGGATTTCCGGTAATCGCCGGAAATATATCCTTGAATACGGTTCCACAAGCCATTCCCAGCATGGCCCCCAGAAAAAGGCAGGGACAAAGAACGCCTCCTGAGCCGCCGGAACCTAACGTGAATGATGTTGCAACAATTTTGACAACAAGAAGCATCAGCAGCGTGGTCAGCATAAAGTTACCGGCAATGGCTGAAATGATGGGTTCATAGGCATAACCCAGTATCTGCGGATAGAAGAACCCTAATACCCCAACTACCAGCGCTCCGCACGCCGGCTTGATGGCTCTTGAAAAGTGGATACGATGTTCAAAAAAATGTTCCACCATCTGCATCGTCCGAACGAATCCTGCGGAAACCAGACCTGCCAGTGCCCCCATCAGAGCGTATAGAATAAGTTCCCAGGCGCTGAATTGGCCATAGGGTAAAATTCTGAGTGTTGGGCCATGCGTAATGAAGGCTCTGGAAAATGAGGTCGCTATTACGGAGGCGATGACAATCGGGCTGAAAGACTGAATATTAAATTCTCCCATGACAACTTCAAGAGAAAAGAGTACGCCGGCGATCGGCGCGTTGAAAATGCAGGCGATTCCGGCGGCGGAACCGCAGGCGACAATGACTCTCAGGCGATTTTGGGAAACCCGGAGTAACTGCCCCACACCTGAAGATATGGCGGCGCCGATCAGGATAATGGGGCCTTCACTCCCGGCGGAGCCTCCGGACCCGAGAGTTATTGCCGACATGACCATGCACAGCAGTGAGCTGGTCCATCGCATAAAGCCGTTGTGCAGGGCCACGGCTTCCATGGCGGCCGGTACACCGTCTTTTTCGGTTTCTTTGGGGAAAAAAGTGATGAATGGCCATAATAACAGCGCTCCCAGAGCTGGAACGAGAATATATATGGCTTTCCCGCCGCCGGCCCATGCCGGGAGCATCTTCATGAAAAAGTCTTTGGCGAGTTCCAGCATTTTCACATATACTAACGTACACGTTCCGACAACAAGTCCGATGACTGCCGCCAGTACAATCAAAAATGTCTGATCATGAATTTTGAATTGTTGAAGAAAGGATACATATTTTTTCTGAAATATCATTATCAGACGTTTTGGCATGGATGGTTCCATAATATGTTCTACTGATGTTAAACGGTTATGTTGGATAATTGCCGATTTTCCGTTGCATGTGACACCGTAACGCAAGCTTTCATTCATCCGTTGCGGGAGTTGATGTCGAGCCCATGATGATTATTATATATCTCACACCTTGTGAAATCAACCTCGACGGCTTCGTAAAAAGTCCAGGTAGCGTGACATCTGTTTTTCAGAAATTTTGATGGCTGTTATCCAAAGAGACGCAATTGAATATCTCAAAAAAAACAAAATTAAATTCCGTTTTAACGCCTACCGAAGCCATTCTGGAAAGCATCTCAGACGGTGTTTTCACTGTGGATGGTGAGTGGCGGGTAACATCGTTCAATCGGGCGGCCGAGAAGATTACGGGAACGCCTCGCAGCGAAGCTATCGGCCGATTCTGCTCTGAAGTATTCCGATCCAGTATGTGTGAAGCCGAATGCGCGCTGCGCCGGACGCTTCAAACGGGGAAGGCCGTTATTGGACAGTCCGGCTACATCATCGACACCGATGGGGGCCGCGTCCCTGTCAGCGTTTCTACTGCGGTATTGCGGGACGGGCAGGGAAAGGTTATCGGCGGGGCGGAAACATTCCGGGATTTGAGTGAAGTCGAAGCATTGCGCCAAGAGCTGGAGAGCCGGTTTCACATCGGGGAGCTGGCAAGCCGCAGTCCTTTGATGCAGAAAATTTTTGATGTGCTGCCGGCCATTGCCGCCAGCCCCAGCACCGTTCTTATCCTGGGGGAAACCGGAACCGGAAAGGAACTGGTGGCTAAAACCATCCATACATTGAGTCACCGCAGCAATGCGCCGTTTATTGCGGTCAACTGCGGAGCCTTGCCGGATCCGCTGCTGGAGTCGGAACTCTTTGGCTACAAGGCCGGGGCGTTTACAGGCGCTACCAAAGACAAGCCAGGACGCTTTGCGCTGGCGAAAAATGGAACATTGTTTCTGGATGAAATCGGTGAGGTGAGCCCTGCGCTACAGGTGCGGCTGCTGCGGGTGCTTCAGGAACGGACATATGAACCGCTGGGCGGAACCCGTTCCGAAACTGCCAGCGTGCGGGTGATTGCTGCTACCAATAAAGATCTGGTGGATCAGGTTCGAAATCATGTTTTTCGTGAAGACCTGTATTACCGGATCAATGTCGTCCGTATCGAGTTGCCACCACTGCGCCGGCGCAAAGAAGATATCCCTCTGATTGTTTCCCAGTTCATTACCCGCTTTAACCGGCTGCAAAAAAAATCCATTCAGGGCGTTTCCGCGGAAGCGCTTTCTCTGCTCATGGCTCACGACTGGCCTGGAAATATCCGGGAGCTGGAAAACGCCATCGAGCATGCCTTCATCTTATGCGGCAACGGCGTGATTGACATTCGCCACCTGCCGGAAGATCTGACCGCCCGAAGCACCGTGCCGTCGGCGGATTTTGATATTCATGCTTCACGCGATCTGATGGAAACCCAGACCATCCAACGCGCACTGGAGCAGGCGGGCTTCAACCGGCTGGCGGCCGCCAAAGCGCTTGGCATTCACAAAAGCACGCTGTTCCGGAAAATGAAGCGTCTGGGGCTGGATTTTCCTTCTGCGGACGGCCGCACCCGCCAGAGTACCCGCACATAAAGAAGAGGTTTTCGAAGCAGTGGTTATCGGGATACAAAGCGCTCCATCACCCGCTTGAATCCCGGAATCGACCGGGTGATGGTATCATCGGACACGCAGAAAGCGATTCTGAAATGTCCCGGCGCTCCGAAACCGCTTCCCGGAACCACCAGTATCAACTCTTTCTGAAGCTCTTGGACAAATTCGACATCATCGGCAATCGGCGTTTGAGGAAATACATAAAAGGTTCCCGGTGGACGGATAAATGTATAGCCGCTTTCGGCAAGCCCTGCGCATAGCAGATCGCGTTTTACGGCGTACGCTGAGATATCTACACTGGTACCCTGCATCCGGGCGATTACCCGCTGCATGAGCGCAGGTGCGTTGACAAATCCCAATATCCGGTTGGTGAGCGCCATGGCGGCCACCAGGGAATCATTGTAAGCGGCAGATGGGTTGACCGCAATAAACCCGATCCGCTCGCCCGGAATCGAGATGTCCTTGGAATAGGACGTTGTCAGAATGCTTTCCGAATATGCCGAAAAGATGCTGGGCACGCGGGCGTTGTCATACACAATCTTCCGGTAAGGTTCATCAGAGATCAGATACAAAGTGCGGCCAAGCTCCCTGCCTTTTTGGTATAACAGTGCCCCTAATGTTTCAAGACTCTCCCGGGAATATATCTGTCCCGTAGGATTATTGGGTGAATTGATCAAGACGGCTTTGGTCTTTGGGGTGATAGCCGCCTCGATCGCCTTGATATTCAGGGTGAAATCCGGATGCGTTGCGACGGTTTTAAGAACCCCGCCATGATTGCTTACATAAAATCCATATTCCACGAAATGAGGTGTTGGGGCCAGAATTTCATCACCCGGATCGGTAATGGCTTTGAAAATGACATTCAGGCCGCCGGCGGCGCCGCAGGTCATGATGATATCTTCAGCCGACATCGCGACTTCCTGCTCCTTGCCGATATATTCGGCCACCGCCTTTCGGACATCCGGATAGCCCGCATTGGACATATATCCATGACAACCTGGGAAATCCTGCCGGATGAGTTCCTCAAGAATTGTTTTAAAGCGTTCCGGAGGTTCCAGGTTGGGATTTCCCAGACTGAAATCATATACATTTTCAGCACCATGAATGGCTTTCAGCCTGGCGCCTTCCTCGAACATCTTCCGGATCCAGGAAGATTTGGACATAATGGTTTCGATATGTTTGGCTACAGACACACGATACTCCTTTCACAATATGTTTGACGGCTTTGCAGATACAAAGCCGTCATTTTTGAATATTCACCGGTTATCATTTCATTTTGCTTTCAAAATGATATTCCAGCAAGCATTCGGACTGAGACCGCGAAAGCAAGCGAGCAGCGATGAGACTGTACATTCAGTACGTCGAATCGCGGCACAGCGAAGCTGACAAAG
>LKPX01000040.1 GCA_001443525.1 Desulfobacteraceae bacterium RAAP-1
TATTATAGCGCATACCGGATCACTTGATGCTATTGTTGACAGATAACTTAACTAACCACTTGGTTTTCAAGTATAACATTGGGTATCATGGTTTACGGTATGCGCTATAATTAGCATAAGATGTATGCCACGGATTCAGTATATAAAAAAGCAGTTTAATCGGATTAAAAACTTGATAATCGCATATAAATACTCCATAGCAAGGTGCGACTATGTCAAAACATGGCATTGAAATAACCATGAGGCTTCCTGTAAAAATCGTTCAAAAAAAGAAATGGTATGTGGCATCATGTCCTTCACTGGATGTTGTTTCCCAGGGAGAAACTGCCGAAGAGGCCAGAGAAAATCTAAAAGAGGCCCTATTTCTATTCCTTGATTCATGTATCGAACTCAGTATCTCGAGAAATGTAAATAAAATTAACAATTTGCCACAAAGTCCACACGCTGCATCCTTCGTTGTTGCGGCCGCCACAGGTACGGTATGCGGAATGCTGTCCTCAGGATTTACACGCCTTGCCAGAGAACTGTCAAAACCGTCTGAAATTTGACTTTTTATGAGGCCATCAATGTTAAAACCCAATATGCCGTTCATCGATGACCAGGAAGATTCAGGGGTTCCTGCCGATCTTCCTCCCGTAATTGATGCCCATGTCCATATTTTCCCCCGTAATATTTTTTCCGCAATCCAGAAATGGTTTGACAAAAATGCCTGGTGCATCAGGTATCGAATGACCTCATCCGAGGTATTTGAGTTTCTGCTGTCACACGGCATAAAACATATCATCGCGCTTCAGTATGCCCATAAGCCTGGAATTGCAGGACAGCTGAATAAATATATGTCCGAGAAATGCAGAGAATATGGCCATCGGATTACAGGAATGGCTACCGTATTCCCTGGTGAGGAAAATGCGGAAACTATTTTGCAGGAAGCATTTGATTCCGGACTGGGAGGACTGAAACTGCATGCTCATGTACAGTGCTTCGACATGAACTGTGAACACATGAATCGCCTCTATGAATGCTGCCGGAGCAACCGGAAACCGATTGTAATGCATATCGGAAGAGAGCCGAAAAGTGCAGCCTACAACTGTGATCCGTATCAGCTTTGCAGCGCTGAAAAACTGGAACGTGTTTTAAAATGTTTTCCGGATCTTAAAATCTGCGTTCCGCACCTTGGATTTAGTGAAACATCGGCGTACAGAAGGCTGATCGAAAAATATGACAATCTCTGGCTGGATACGACCATGGTCATAACCGATTATTTTCCGATTGAGGAAAAAATCAATCTCGGCCTTTACAGACCCGACAGAATTATGTATGGCTCTGATTTTCCGAACATCCCGTATGCATGGGACAGAGAGCTTAAAGAATTGAACACGACCGATGTTTCAAGCGATTCTCTGGAAAAAATATGTTACAAAAACGCCGTTGATTTTTTCAGCCTTCAGTTATGATGGTCTCGCAAAAAGTCCGCATGCTGCGTTGTTCCGCATAGACTTTTTACAAAGCCGTCAAGCCGATACGGCGCTGCCTTCCACGGGAATGATACCGCTGGCTTCCGCCATGGAAAACAACGTTTTTACCGCAGCAGCGCCTTCTTCTCCCAGATTCAGAGAGAATGAATTGACGTACAGCCCTATGTGCTGCTGAACAACGGTATCCGCCATTTCCTGAGCATATTGCCGGACATAATCCGCTGTCTCCTCCGGATGGCTGAACGCATATGCCACACTGTCCCGAATTGCGGCCTCGACCTGTTCTATCACACCGGCAGGCAGATCTTTTGCCGCAGCAATACATCCCAGCGGCACAGGCAGTCCTGTCCGCTGTTCCCACCAGGCACCCAGGTCCAGCATCTGGATCAATCCATAATCCGGATATGTGAACCGGCCTTCATGTATGATTACGCCAAAATCAAAACGACCTTCCGCCACTTCCGGCATAATTCTGTCAAATGTCATGGGAACCACACGCGGCGGTCTTCCCAGATACAGTCCGGTCAGCATCAGTGCGGTGGTATCCATGCCCGGAACCGCAATGGCGGCGCTGGATAGCTTCGAAAGATCAGCCCCCGGCCTTGCCACCACCAGCGGCCCGCATCCCCTTCCTAAGGCTGCTCCGCTTTTTAGCAGCCGGTAGGATGAACGCAGCCGGCCCATTGCCGCAAAGGAAAGTTTGGTGACATCATAGGTCCGGTTCTGCGCGGCCTGATTCAGCGTTTGAACATCGGCGAGGGTGATCTGAAACGATGTGTCCGGACAAACGATTCGTCCCTTTGCCAGAGCAAAAAAGCTGAACGTGTCGTTCGGACAGGTGGAATATGCCAGGGATAATGAAGTTTTCATCGGATACCTCATGTTTAAATGGTTCCTTATGTCAAGACAAAGAAGAACCAAGTTTAAGATGGTAACAGATTAATCCGCAAATGCCGGAATGGTCAAGACGGTTATCATGGTGAAAGTTATAATTCACAATTTGATTACCAGGCGCATATCATCACGTCCTCTTCAGGTCAAAACGGAGACAGGCGAGATCTGGTTATCTTTTTCCAGACCGTAGAAATAGATAACTATTCCCCAGAAAATCAAAGCAGTTATAGCTGTACTTAAAGGTAACCCGAATACATCGTGGGCCAGAGAATCGCCTGCTGCTGTGCCTCCGGTCCTGATCAGGGCCAACATCGTCCAATAATACTCCGGCTGCACGAGACGTCCGTTTCTGCCCCAATAGAGCATGGCCCCAACTATAATCCCAAAGACCAATGTGGCACCTGGCGGCATAAGTCCCAAGCCGAAAGAGGCATAATCACCGCCGATCGTACCAAGGACACCTGCAAGCATCATGCAGATCCAATAGATCGGCGATACCCTCACTGAGCCACCAAGGTTGTTATCGGATTTATACAACCCTCTGTAAACCAGAACGCTTGTGAAAAAAATCGCAAAGACGATTGGTAAGGAGAGATTGAAATCAATACCGAAATCCCTGAAAGCATCTCCGACATTGGTGGCAGCTGTCCGTATCGTGATAATCGCGGCCCAGAAAAAGAGAGAGCTGGCGGAAGGACTCATTTTTTCAGCCAGGAATATGATCACCAGCAGTCCGGCCAGAAAAGGAAGTCCGGCCAGATGGCCAAGATGTAAATAGCCAGAGACAAAGTCTCCAGTGTTTGTTCCCAGGATGCTGGCAGCAATCAGGGATAGCCAATATCGCGCATTGATTTTGGGTAGTGTTCTCATGAAGATTTCCTATAAATTATGACTAGAGTTTCACAGTAAAATTTCTATCAAATAAAAGTAATGTTCATCGGGGAAGCGAAGCGAAAATGCCTGCAAGCCAATGCAGTCAACGTTTATAAAAAGCTTTTTATTAAGCACTTATCTTGTTTCCGCAGCTACTACAGAACTTATCTTCTTCATTTACTATGTTGCTGCATGATTTACAGGCATTGCCGATTTTCGTTCCGCAATATCGGCAAAAAATATTATTTCTATTTTGGATGGTGTTGCATTTATAGCAGACCTTGTTGCTCTGTTTATAAATTAGATAGACAAACAGACCAGCGAGATTCGTAAATAAAGCTATTGAGCCCCATAAAACGGCATCTATTTTGGATTTCATGGCATCCTGATATACCCAAAGAACAAGAAGTATCCAGTATAATACGACAAATGTCATGCCAACACTACCTGCCATATCAAGATAAACTTCCCCTTCCGGTATCTTGTTAATATCACTGATAAAATAAATTTTATCTCCGCTATTGCGATTAACGGCATAACTCAGGAGATATATCCTTTTTGACATGAAATTATTCCTGAAAAAATTTTCATCTTTATGGTGATGACTAATTTCTTTCTCATGCCCGGTGAATACTGCATTCAGTATAAGATCATCGTTATCCATTAATCTGAATGACACATCAGGATTCTTAAAATAAGTAAGATATCCGCCCCTTTCGCCTCTTTCATTTTCCAGTTTGAACTCACCATTTCCAAACTCAGATTGTTTTGCTGAGAACAAAACTCTATTGTCTTTATCGAGTATCAGTATATCGACAATATCAGACGACTGCCTTGCTAGTGAAATAATATCGCTTTTGACGGAATCAATTCCCAGTTTCCCTTTTTCTATCCGTTCACTTAGATTGTTTAAATTGTATGCAAATATCAGCTTATCCTTAAACATATAGGATAGAAATCCGACTGATAACAAACCCGTAATAACCGCCAGCGCTATATATATGGCAATGATTTTTTTAAAATTTAATCTTTCTATCAGAGCGTTAAAGTTTTTCATATTACATAGCCTCCATATGTATAATTAATACGGGTAACAGTAAGATCATAAACAAAGCTGAAAACCCAACTACCGGAATACAGAACGCCAACAAGCTTAATCCAAAATAATGCGACAGAAACGGCAAGAGCAAAAATGATAAACAGGCAAGGGGGAAAAATCGTTTTTTCATTTCTTCTCTTTTCTTTTGCTTGATTTTAAAACACTTTCGTTCAATTTCATCTTCAAGTGAAATTAAAAAATCAGCTACTTCATTATCTTTCATAAATGCTACCTCATTGATTTGCAAATTTAGCCCTAAGTTTAGATATACCACTATGAATCCGACTTTTGATGGTTTTTGGTATCGTGCTGAATTTTTCCGCTATTTCCTGCAGAGTCATCTGTTCCAAATACTTCATTTTAATTGCCTGCCCCTGCGCATAAGGCAGTGAGTCTATCTCCTTGATTATTTTTGATAATTGAAATTCATTAAGGGTTCTGTCTTCGAACGACATTTTGTCGGCTATTTCAAAATCATCGATACCCAGCACGATCTTCTTGTTTTTTCTCAGGTGATCAAGATAACAATTCTTTGCTATGGCTATAAGATAGGATGAAAAAGATGTTTCTTTTTTGACATTATAATTGTCTATTCTCCGTATCAGTTTTACAAAAGTCTCCTGAATTAGATCTTGACTTAGCACTTCGTTAGACGTCAACTTTACGAGGAATTTCTTAACATATGGATAATAAAACGCGATAAGTTGGGTAAAAGCTTTCCTGTCTCCATTTTGACAGGAGATAATAAGTTGTATTTCATCCAAATTTTATCACCTCATTCTGGTGTGCGTATCCCAACGCTGCGGACGCATACACTGACATATCGTTGATTTGAGATTTGTATTGAACACAGCGATTGTCTATAAAATTTTTTGCAGATAAATTGTATCCACTAATTATACGTTACTCATGGAGAAAGGTTGATGGTGATCAGATAAAATTTATCTGATCACCATCGAAAATCATTGCGCACTAATCCGTAATATGGCAACAGATATGGTCATCACAAAAACCTTTCCGGCCTCTCTGATGCAGAAAGCGGCAAACGATTGTTTTACTCAGATGAGTGCCAATGGTGACCAGATGCCGTCCGGATTGGACGATTCCTCACAATTCCGCCCTTGCCTTTGGTTGGTATTTATGTCAGTAACGATACTTGACAGAATTCACATACAGGGGACTTTTACTCCATAAATTCACGCCCGTGCCGGGCGTACACAACAGTTTGGGGTCGGACGAGCGACCACGCGGTGCATATTGATCGGCATTTTCCGTCGGCCACAAATATAATGAGATGACAAAATGACATTTCCACATTTAAATAACATAGCATTCAGTGTCGAAAAACAAAGCTCCATCACCATAGCAAAAGCGACTTTTCCGCTCCGATATGGGACATACTCGGAGATCAGAACCTCCGAATACGAATTCATTTTTAATTTAAATGGTGAAATTAAATTTATCCGCGGCCTAAATGTAAACTGGCCTCATCCTGCTGCGCAGCTCAAACGGACGGACGGCAATGACTGGGTGTACTATTCTGTCGGTGACGTTAGCGGTGACAGTGGCATTATTTCATGGATGGGCGAGTATTATCTGCCTTGTCTGCCCTATCCCAGCAACTCAGTATGGGAGGTTAACTATTTCACGAACCCCAGTATAATGAATGCATTCGCAGCATGGTCTCAATTGTATGCCGACCTTTATGGTGCGCAAGGAGCTGGGCTACATCCCAAGGCCAACGAATTGATAAGCCGGATTTTGCAGAACCATGACGGCGTACTTTACGAGCGATCTCAAAAATTGAATACGATCATCGGAGAACGGGTGACGGTTCTTCCGCCAGATACGCGACACGTCGATTACGAAATCATTCCGGTTATTATCGCAGACGGATGTCTATATCACTGCGATTTTTGCTGTGTCAAATCTGCACGAAATTTTCATAAACGTTCCAGAAGCGAGATCATGTCGCAGATTCAACAACTTAAAGTCCATTATGGCCGAAATGTTCAGAATTTAAATGCACTGTTTTTAGGAAATCACGATGCACTTGCAGCCGGGGATGAATTAATATATTTCACTGCATCCGAAGCCTTCAAATCTTTTTATTTTGGAAACGCACGTGCTGTGCCTTCCCTTTTTTTATTTGGAAGCGTGGATTCCCTGCTCAATTCTAAAGATGAGCTATTTGAGAAACTCAGCCAACTTCCTTACTACACCTACATTAACATTGGATTCGAGTCTGTTGACGCCTCGACGTTAAATTTAATTCAAAAGCCTGTCGATGTATCAAAGGTTCGAGCCGCTTTTCATAAAATGCTTGAAATTAATGATAGTTATATGAATATTGAGATTACAGGCAATTTTCTCGTGGGAGAACAGCTTTCGTCTGAACACTACCAGTCCCTTGCCAAGTTACTTCAAGACACATCAAGTCCATCTAGTGGAAGGGGTGCTGTTTACCTGTCTCCGTTAAAGGATAGCCCTAAGAAGCGTGAATTATTACCTCGGTTTTTTGAAATAAAGAACCAGAGTAAACTGCCGGTCTATATCTATTTGATTCAGCGATTATAGTGAAAACAGATTTATGAAAAATTGCTTGGTGATTTGTCCGGTGCTTATTCACGGCGGATCAACATTCAGCAGCGGTTGGTTTATCAGGTTTTGGAAAATGAAAATGTCATTAAAGTGCTGAGGTTATGGTCACACTACGAATAAGAAGTTGTCTCTTGCCTTGATAATCGATTCTGAGGTGTTAGATTAGAGCTATGCTTGACAGCTTCGTAAAAAGTCAAAAACATGATTTTAACAACCAATAAATTCTGTAGATTTTTGTTGTAAAAACAGATTAAAATCGATTTTTTACGATAGCATCATGGTCGGGTAATGCAAAAAAAAATGAATTTCGATGAAAAGGAGAAAGCAATGAAAAAACTTGTCATGATCATGGTTATGTCGCTGATTGCAGGACTTGGGATGACGGTTCGGATGACGGCTCCGGTATTTGCCATGAACCACGATATGGGACAGATGATTCACCAGAGCGCCGTGGGTGGGTATAAGTTCATGTACCATCTGCTGGATAAAGCGGCCCGTGATAAAATGATGAATGGTATGGAAGGCATGGAAATGCCCGGAATGAGCAACAGTCCCGATATCACCAGCCATCTGATGGTATCGATTACCGACGCGGCGGGCAAACCCGTCTCTTCCGCCAAGGTCGGCTATTTCATTACCGGTCCGGACGGCAAGGAACAGAAGACACTTACAATGGGCATGCAGGACGGCTACGGTGCGGATGTCAGTTTCAAGGCGAAAGGCGTCTATAAGATTAAAACCAAAGTGGTTATCGGCGATAAGACGCTGATGGATGATTTTACTTACGATGTTAAATAATGCCGGGAATGTGCTTCATCGCAATATCGCGCTCCCTTCCATTCAATGCGGAAGGAAGAGAGCGCATGCGGCGTTTTACGAGCCGCGCTTATCTTTTAAAATATGGTTTGAAATAACAATCCGCTGAATTTCGGAAGTGCCTTCGTAAATGGTGAAAACCCGGGCATCCCGGAAAAAGCGTTCTGCCGGATAGTCTTTGGTAAAACCGTAACCGCCATGTATCTGAAGGGCTTTGCCGGTGATCCGGTTTACCATTTCGGAGGCGAACAGTTTGGCCATGGATGCCTGAGCCGTGTAGTCTTCTCCCCGGTCTTTCATGGCGGCAGCGGACAGCATGAGCTGGCGTGCGGCTTCGATTTCTGTGGCCATATCCGCGATAATCCAGCGAAGACCCTGAAATTTACAGATTTTCTGGCCGAATTGATCACGCTCCCTGGCATATTTCACTGCGGCGTCCAGAGCGGCCTGCGCTACACCGATGGACTGGGCGGCGATGCCGATACGTCCGCTGTCCAGCCCTTTCATGACGATTTTAAATCCGTCACCTTCCTGACCCACAATATTTTCTGCCGGAATCCGGCAGTTTTCAAACAGCAGATCCGTGGTGTCCGAAGCCCGAAGTCCTAATTTGTCTTCGAGTCTGCCGACAATCATTCCCGGGGTTTTCCGGGGAACGACAAACATACTGATGCCTTTATGCCGAAGCGCTTCGTTGGTCTTGGCGGTTACCAGCACCAGTCCCGAATTTTTGCCGGTTGAAATGAACCGTTTGGCGCCGTTTAAAATATAGCTGTTGCCATCCTTGACGGCCGTAGTGGTCTGCGCCACAGGATCCGAGCCCGCATGGGGTTCGGTAAGTGCGAAGGCGCCAATCATTTTTCCCGCGGCCAGGGGCTTGAGGTATCGCTGTTTCAGGTCTTCGGATGCGAAGTGATAAAGGCTTTCGCAGACAATGGAGTTGTGGACGGACATCACCACCGCGGTCGAAGCGCAGGAATAGGCAATTTCAGAAAGCGCCAGAACGTAACTGATGGTGTCTGCGCCCTCGCCATTATATTCCGGAGGAATCATCATCCCCATGAATCCCAGTTCTCCCATCTTTTTCAGGATATCGGATGGAAATGTCTTGGTCTGATCCCGTTCCGCGGCTTCCGGCGCCACAACTTTCCGGGAAAACTCCCGCACCATGGCCTGGATCATGAGCTGTTCATCGGTTAGTGCATATGACATGTTGGATGCTTCCTCCCGGATTACGGACTATAGACCACCACGATAAGATCCGCGGTGGTGTCACCGGTATTGCGCATGTTGTGCTGGATACCGGAATTAAAATGCAGGGAATCGCCGGTTTCGAGTTTATTGGTGTGTTCTCCCACCATAATTTCGATATTCCCGGACAGCACATAGACAAATTCTTCCCCCTCATGGTGATATCCGACCCCGAGATGTTCCTGGAAGGCGTCGATAGTGATGCGAAACGCTTTAAGATGCTTGTTTTCAGCCCCGGGTGTCAGGGTGGTGTAGGCATAGTGTTCGGTCCGTTTGGTGTATGCCTGAATACGGTCCTGAAGATTGGATGTTTCTTCCTTGAGCAACAGCCCGGAATCAATTTTCAAGGCGCGGGAAATTTGAAGCAGAGCACCGACAGGCGGCGTGATTTTTCCTGCTTCGATTTGTTTGAGATGATCAATGGAAAATCCGGTTTCATTGGCGATGTTGTCCAATGAAATGGATTTTTCAGTGCGGACTTTTTTTATTTTCTGCCCGATATGGCTTTTATCGGGAGCAGCCGCTTTTCTTGGCATAATATCTCCTTATTCAAAAGTCAGAAACGGCGGCCGAATGCCGGCTGCCTTTCTGACTTTCATTTCTCTTCTGACCGCTCTGGTTTAGTATTCGTAAAACCCTCTGCCGCTTTTTTTGCCCAGCCATCCGGCTTCCACATACTTGCGAAGCAGAGGGCAGGGACGGTATTTGGGGTCTTTGAATCCGTTGTAAAGCGTTTCCATGATAGCCAGACACGTGTCCAGACCGATCAGATCCGCCAGAGCGAGCGGCCCCATCGGGTGATTCATTCCCAGTTTCATGACGGTGTCTATGTTTTCCCGTGTGCCGACGCCGTGATAGAGACAAAAAATGGCTTCATTGATCATGGGCAGCAATATCCGGTTGGCGATAAATCCGGGATAGTCATTGGCCAGCGCCGGTGTTTTCCCGAATTTCAGGGACAAATCCCAGGTGATCTGAAATGTCTCGTCCGAAGTAGCAATGCCGCGGATGATTTCTACCAGCTTCATGACCGGCACCGGATTCATAAAGTGCATGCCGATGACCTTCTCCGGTCTGCGGGTCTGGGCTGCGATTCTTCCGATGGGGATAGAGGACGTGTTGGTGGCCAGAATCACATGTGCGGGGCAGATATCATCAAGCTGTTTGAAAATCTGAAACTTGAGCGCTTCATTTTCAGTGGCGGCTTCCACCACAAAATCCGCAGCCGACATATCGCTCAATGCTGTGCTGGATTGAATTCGAGACAGCACCGCCTGCTTTTCTTCTGCGGTCATCTTGCCTTTTTCAACACTTTTGGACAGATTTTTGGTGATGGTGTCCAGCCCGCGCTGGACGAATTCCGGTTTGATGTCGTTCATAATGACGTTTAAACCGCTCATGGCCGCCACCTGAGCGATGCCGTTTCCCATCTGACCTGCGCCAATGACGCCGTATGTTTTGATATCCATCGAGTTGCTCCTGATAATGTATGTAAACGTTCATAAAGCGGGGGAAGGCATTTATCCCCATAAAAATAAATTCAGCACACTGTGGGGCGTTATCGGGCGTATGCCATACGTCCCTACCGTTTAACAATCATGGCGACTGCCTCGCCGCCGCCCAGGCACAGGGAAACCAGGCCGGTTTTTTTATCCTGACGGATCATTTCATGCAGCAGTGTTACCAGCAGCCGACAGCCGCTGGCGCCAATGGGATGCCCCAACGCCACGCTGCCGCCGTTGACATTGACTTTCTGCATATCCAGATTCAATTCGCGCAGGATGGCTACGCTGGAACCGCTGAAAGCTTCATTGATTTCAAAGAGATCCACATCATTCAATGAGATGCCTTCTTTTTTAAGGCACTTGGGAATGGCCCATATCGGCGCTACCAGAACGTATTTCATGTCGATGCCATAGGACGCTTGAGCGCCGATGGACGCCAGCACCTTACAGCCCAGTTCCGCCGCCTTTTCACGCGACATCACCATAACCGCCGCCGCCCCGTCGCTGATGATGGAAGCGTTTCCAGCGGTGCCAACGCCATCTTTCTTGAAAGCCCCCTTCATTTTGGACAGACTTTCCAGAGTGGTTTCCTGGGGACATTCATCCTGACGAAAGAGAACAGGCGCTCCTTTGCGCTGAGGGATTTCCACCGGTACGATTTCATCTGCAAAGCGTCCGGCGCTGATAGCGGCCAGCGCTCTGCGGTAGGATTCCGCAGCGAAGACATCCTGGTCATTGCGGGTGACATGATATTTTTCCGAGCACAGTTCATTGGACATGCCCATGTGAAAATCATTGACGATGTCCCATAACCCGTCATGAATCAAGTGATCTTCCAGTTTTCCGGGGCCCATCCGGTACCCGAATCTGGCTTTTTCCAGATAATAGGGGGCCATGCTCATGTTTTCCATGCCGCCGGCCACAACGACATCCGCATCTCCAAGCTGAACGGCCTGAGCCGCCAGCATCACGGTTTTTAATGCAGAGCCGCAGACCTTATTGACGGTGATGCACTCAGCTTCCCAGGGCATGCCCGCTTTGACAGCGGCTTGCTTGGCCGGATTCTGGCCATAGCCGCAGGGCAGTACCTGCCCCATGATGACTTCATTGACCGCTGTTTTGGGAATTCCGGCGCGCTGCACCGCAGCTTCGATAGCAATGGCGCCCAGTTGGGTAGCACCGATGGTGCTGAGGGTTCCATTAAAACTGCCCAATGGCGTTCTGACTGCACTGACAATCACAGCTTCTTTCATGATTCTTGATTCTCCTTGCATCTTCATGGATATTACATATTCCGGCGGTATTTGCCGCCCACATCATAGAGCGCCTGAGTAATCTGTCCGAGCGAGCAGACGCGGACGGTCTGCATCAGTTCGGCAAACAGGTTTTCCCCTGAAAACGCCACCTGCTGAAGTCGTTTCAGTGCAGCGGGCGCTTCATCCTGATGTTGCTGTTTAAACGCTGCAAGACGGTGGACCTGAGATTCTTTTTCTTCTTCAGAAGCTCTGGCAAGCTCCACGGCATCGTTGAGTTCATCCGCCGAAACATGAGGGTCCCGGAAGGTGTTGACCCCGACAATAGGATATTCACCCGTATGCTTCAGGATTTCGTAATACATGGATTCTTCTTGAATCTTGCTGCGCTGGTATCCGGTTTCCATGGCGCCCAGTACCCCGCCGCGCTCGGTGATGCGGTCAAATTCCAGCAGAACCGCCTCTTCGACCAGCCGGGTCAGCTCTTCCACAATGAAACTGCCCTGATTCATATTCTCGTTTTTGGCCAGGCCCCATTCCCGGTTGATGATAAGCTGGATGGCCAGCGCCCTTCGCACCGATTCCGTGCTGGGGGTGGTGATGGCCTCATCAAAGGCATTGGTGTGCAGGCTGTTGCAGTTGTCATAAATGGCGCACAGGGCCTGAAGCGTGGTGCGGATGTCGTTGAACTGGATGTCCTGACTGTGCAGCGACCGGCCCGATGTCTGAATGTGGTATTTGAGCATCTGGGAGCGTTCCGAAGCGCTGTACTTTTCTTTCATGGCGATGGACCAGATACGTCTGGCCACTCTGCCGATGACCGTGTATTCCGGATCCATACCGTTTGAAAAGAAAAAGGACAGATTGGGTGCAAAGCTGTCAATCGGCATGTTTCGGGATAAATAATATTCCACATAGGTAAAGCCGTTGGAGAGGGTCAGCGCCAGTTGCGTCAGCGGGTTGGCGCCGGCTTCGGCAATATGATATCCGGAAATGGATACGGAATAAAAATTGCGGACCCGGTTTTCGATAAAAAACTGCTGGATATCTCCCATCATTTTGAGCGCGAACTCGATGGAGAAGATGCAGGTGTTCTGACCCTGATCTTCTTTTAAGATATCGGCCTGAACCGTTCCCCGGACAGAGGAAAGGGTTTGAGCCCGGATTGTATCGTATTCCGCGGCAGACGGTACGCGGCCGTTTTTTTCCGTGAATTTTTCCACCTGCTGATCGATGGCGGTGTTCATGAACATCGCCAGAATAATGGGAGCAGGCCCGTTGATGGTCATGGAGACGGATGTGCTGGGCGCGCACAGATCAAATCCGCTGTAAAGAATCTTGACATCGTCCAGGGTGCAGATACTGACGCCGGATGTGCCGATTTTGCCATAAATATCCGGGCGTATGTCCGGATCGTATCCGTAGAGAGTGACAGAATCAAAGGCGGTCGAGAGCCGTTTGGCCTCGTAGTTGCCGGACAGCAGCTTGAAACGCCGGTTGGTTCGGGCCGGGTCGCCTTCTCCGGCAAACATCCGGGTGGGATCTTCCCCGACGCGTTTGAGGGGGAACACGCCCGCGGTGTAAGGGAATTTGCCCGGAACGTTTTCCTCCCGCATCCAGCGGTAAATTTCACCAGGATCCGTAAAGCGGGGAATGGATATCTTGGGGATTTTTTTGTGGGAGAGCGATTCCGTATAAAGCGGTACCCGGATATCCCGGCCGCGCACCTGATAGACCAGTTCATCCCCGCTGTAGGCAGCCTTGATGGCATCCCATTCTTTCAGACTGATACAGGTTTCCTCATCGACCTGCTTTTTGGCTCTGGCCACCTCGTCCTTAAGCTGAAACAACAAGGCGGACATGTCGCCGGAAAGATTTTTTTCCACCGATTTAACGGCTTCCTCCAGATGCCAGACCGTTCGGACGGCTTCGGACTGAGCCTGTGTCTTTTTGTGGTAGTTTCGGATGGTATCGGTTATTTCCGACAGATACCGGGTGCGTTCCGGCGGAATAATGATGGTTTTGGAAGTGGATGTTTTGGTGGCAGGCTTAGGGAGTGTGGTATGAAACCGTACGCCGGTTTTTTCGGCAAGTGTATCAAGGATGGCGTGATACAGCGCTGAAACACCGTCATCATTGAATTTGGAGGCAATAGTGCCGAATACCGGCATGTCTTCCGGCGATTTGTCCCAGGCGGAGCGGTTTCGCTGAACCTGCTTGCGGACATCCCGGACGGCATCCTCACCGCCGCGTTTTTCGAACTTGTTGACCACCACAATGTCCGCATAATCCAGCATGTCGATTTTTTCAAGCTGAGATGCGGCGCCGAATTCACTGGTCATGACATACATGGACATGTCCACCACATCCGTGATCAGTGAATCTCCCTGGCCGATGCCTGCGGTTTCGGCGATAATCATGTCAAAGCCTGCGGCTTTAAGCGTCTGGATGGTTTCGCCCAGCGTTTCAGGGACCTCGGAATTGGACAGCCGGGTGGCCAAAGACCTCATGTACACTCTCGGACTGTCAATGGCGTTCATCCGGATACGGTCTCCCAGCAGCGCACCGCCGGTTTTTCTCCGGGAAGGATCGCAACTGACGATAGCCATATGGATATCCGGGATGTCATGCAGCAGTCGCAGGATCAGTTCATCGGTCAGAGACGACTTGCCCGCGCCGCCCGTGCCGGTGATACCGATAACGGGAACAGTTTTGCCCGCAGATTTTTCCTGAAGCTGTGCCATGAGTTCCAGAAGTTTAGCGCTGTGATGGAGCTTGATCTGCTCCACTGTTGTGATCAGGTTCGCCACGCGCGGTTTGTTTTGAGGGGTGATATTGTCGAGATTGACGTGGTGATCTTTGACCGTTGAAAAATCCATGGCTTCCACCATGTGATTGATGATGCCCTGAAGCCCCATGCGGGCGCCGTCTTCCGGAGAATAGATTTTTGTAACGCCGTAAGCCTCCAGCTCCCGGATTTCATCCGGTACAATGACGCCGCCGCCGCCGCCGAAAATCTTGATGTGAGACGATTTCTGCTCCTTGAGCAGATCCACCATGTATTTGAAAAACTCCACATGGCCGCCCTGATAGCTGGAAATCGCGATGCCCTGGACATCTTCTTCAATGGCTGCATCCACGATTTCCTGAACCGACCGGTTATGCCCCAGGTGAATGACTTCAACGCCGGTATCCTGTAGAATCCGGCGCATGATGTTGATAGACGCGTCATGGCCGTCAAAAAGCGAGGTGGCAGTCACCACCCGGACGTTATGTTGAGGCTTGTATGCCTGCATTACATTGTTCACGCTTCCTCCTTTGCTGTTGTGGTGTCGGTTTGGGCAGCAATCCCAAAAATCAGCCGGGTTTGAATATTGATATAATCTTCGATACTGTAATGGCGTGCCAGAAACCATCGGCGGAACGTCCACATATGTCCCAGAACCGTGATGTTGTGTGCGGCCAGTTCGATGAGCTTTTCATCCAGGGATGGCAGGTCACCGGTTGCACTCAGTCTGGCCAGGACATCCACAAAAAGTCCTGTAATGTGCAGTTCGTGTTCCAGCACCATTTTTCGCCACTGCGGTGGCAGTGACTGGGTTTCCTGGTAAATCAGCAGAATATGATCGCTCATGCGGTGGCAGACCATGAAGTATTCCCGAATGGCCTTTGCCAGTGCGTCACGCCCCTGGTCGGCTACAGCCAGAGCTTCCGATACATGCTCCTCGATTTCTTCATGAATGGCGTCGCACACCAGATAAAGGATATCTTCTTTAGACTGGATATATTCATACAGGGAGCCAATGGAGAATCCGGCGGCGCTGGCGATCTGACGTGTGGTGGTTTTATGAAATCCCTTATCGATAAACAGTTCGACGGCGGCGTCAACAATTTGCCTCCGCCGTCGCTGTACCAGATCCGGGTTCTTTACCAGAGTAACGACATCTTTGGTTCTTCGATTGGATGAATCCATAAGTTTTACAGGCAATCTGACGACAACACGGAAATTTCAATTACTGCGCCGTCATCAATTTATGACCTCTTGTAATTGATGGTCTCGTAAAAAGTCGAATTTCGGACGGCTTCGTAAAATGTTCGCAGGCAAGGCGCACAAATTCGCAAGGAGTGAGGCGTACTTTTGGGTACGCCGTAACGACGAAGGATGCAGCGCAACGCAGTATGCGGACTTTTTATGAAGTCATCATAATTCCATTGATTAAATATGGTGCGCCCATCATGCCTGAACGAGCGCTCAGTCATGCTACACTACCATGCCAAAATCGGGTTTGTCAAGATGAACTCGTAAAAAAATATATTCAGTCCATCATATTCTTACAGCCTTTACAATAAGGTTCCAGCCGCATCTGTTCCAGGGAAATCGCCTGCCCAGCGCCATGTCCACATGCGACAGCCACTCAAAACGACGGATTTTCCTGCCGGGCGCCGGGCGAAGCGGTGATTTGTGGGGAATGATGTAGTTCGATCTCCAGGCGACAGGATGCCATCCTGCGTGACGCAATTTTCGGGTCAGCTCCATGAATGTATAAAAACGCACATGCGTTTCATCCCAGCCGTACCAGTTTTTCTCTCCCCTCAGATATCTGTGATAGATCCCTTCCGTCAGATAATTCAGGGAAATGGCATTTTGCGTACTGATTATCAGTATGCCCCCCGATGTCGTTTTTTCTCCTGCCATTGTCAGCAGATGTCCGTCGTCTTCGACATGTTCGATCACATCCTTCAGAAGGATGACATCAAAGACCATATCTGGATCAAAGGCGGGAAAATGCTCGCTCAGTACCAGTTTGCACCGGCTCGTAACGCCCTCCCTGTTCATAAAACAGGCGGCGGTGGAAAGGATGGATGCTTCGGCATCCACCCCGATAATTTTCCGGGCGCCGTTGTGGGCGGCATGTACAACAAACAGGCCCGCCCCACAGCCGTAATCAAGAAAACACTTCCCCCTGAGATCGCCGATCAGTTCCTGAACGAAGAAATTCTTTACACGGCTGTAAGATTTGCGCTGCTGGTCAAAATATGACAAAAGCGCTTTCTGGCAATCGCCGGAACGTATCCAGTGGTTTTCAGGATATCGAATGGGATGCTCCTTCCTTTGTCTCCATAATTTTTTGATAGATATATCGCCATTCCTGCATCTCTCTGTCCGGGGAAAATATCCCCATCCTGGCTCTTGCGCGCCTTCCCAAAGAGGCGCCTTTGTCCGGCATGTCCATCAGTGTTTCCAGCGCATTGGCCAGGGCGCCTGCGTTGCCATAGGGCGTTATAAAACCGGATATTCCGTCTTCGATCAGTTCCGAAACAGCTCCAACCCTTGTTGCGACAGATGGAACACCACATGCCATGGCTTCCATGAGAATATTCGGACAGCCTTCGGATACCGAAGAAAGAACAAATACATCCAGTGATATCAACCAGTTCAAGATATCTTCGCGCGGCATGGGCTTGTGTATTGTCAGCATCGCAGAGGTGCCTGTAGATACGATCATGCGTTCAATCGTATCCCGTTCATACGCTCGTATGTCGCCGACCAGTTCAAGAGTGACGTCATGCCGTCCGGCGAGTTCCCCGACGGCCTTGAGCAGATAAGGCAGTCCCTTGGCATATTTGAATATTCCGGCGCTGCCAATCCGGAATGGCGGCGTCCGGACATGCTGTGGACGCCATCTGGCGGAAGGAATGCGGACGGAATTATAAATGATTGCCGATTTTTTCCGAATCGGGGTCAGCGCGTCGGCCAGTTCAATAAGCTCGCGGCTCAGGGCGACCACCATTCCGGCGTTATCCAGTCCGCTTTTGCACATTGCAACGGCTTCCGGCTGAAAGAAATGCCGTTTGACATCATTGCCTACCAGCGTCACAACCGATGGGAGTCCAAACCGTTTTGCCAGAAGCCCTGATACATATCCGGCCGGATACAGGAAAAAGGAGTGAAAAAGATCGAACCGGTTTTCTTCATGAAGGATTTCGAGAGACTGATACATCATCTTGATGCTTCGGATATGGGGTGAATCGCCGACTCCCCGGTAGTCTTCTGAAAATTTTTTCTGATTGACCCTTATCCGATGAACGGTTATACCGTTTTCACTCCGGGTCGAACGATTCTCATCGAGAAGGACCAAAGGGTCATCTACAACCCTGAAATGTGCCACGTGTACGTTCATGTTCAGGCGGCGCGCATGCCGTGCCACGCGCGCCGCCGTCCGGGCAAGCCCGCCCCAGTTATCGGGGGGAAACTCAGGCGTAACGATACATAGTTTCATTCATCATCCTCTTTCGTTAAGATCAGGATAAATGAAGACTCAAAAGAAAAACAAGATTTTTATTTGTTGTATTTCATCATAGCAATTGCTGAAATGTCATTTTGAAAGCAAAATGGAATTATATGGCGCATTCCGACGTTTATCCGGACTATTTTTTTCATTCCTGGCAAATCTGGCCGGGCGCCTACGGCAACCCCTGCAATGTCGAGTGGTATCCCAAACCGGAAAACATTCGTGTAAAGATGACTCAAGATACTCCCATCGCCATTATGGGTTCCTGTTTCGGCAGGGCTGTCAAGGAAACATTGATCGCGGACGGATATTCCGTTATCACGGAAGAGGGGGAGCGCAGTGCGGCCAAACATGCAAGCGCTGCCTGGGAACGTGTTTACACGACATTTTGTATGCGGCAGATATTTACATACAGCTTTGACGACTGGAATCCCGATCTCCGCTGGTGGCAAGCGCCTCAAACCGGCGTCATCCAGGATCCGTACCGCCGGATCGTTGTTTATCCGAACCAGGAAACAGCCTCGGCCGATTTTGCAGAACATTGCCGGTGTTCGCGCCGGGCTATCGAAACAGCACGCATTCTCATTCTTATTCTGGAAATGACGGATATCTGGGAAGATATGACCGACGGGGCTGTCATCAGCATGCCTTCAGGCCCTTATGTGGCTGAAGGCGGGGATATGACCCGTTACCGGTTTCGGGTCAGCCGTTATCATGAAAATCTGAAAAACATGGAAGACATTCTTTCCATCATGGCCCGGTACAATCCGGATTGCCATATTATTCTCATGGTTTCTCCGGTACATCTATGGACAACATTCCGAAAAGATACGGATATTATCAGCGCCAGTTGTAACGCCAAAGCCACGCTCCGGGCAATGGCAGACGATTGTGCATCCCGCTGCGGGCGTGTCGTTTATTTTCCTGCTCTGGAAATCGCCACCACCTACCGGTCAATTTGCCAACAGCCCGTCTTTGTTGCCGGAAGAGAAAATTTTCATATTTCTCCGGATAACTTTCATAACGTGATGAAACAATTCTATCATTTTTACGGCAGCCAGTAATGTCGGTTTCATAGCGAACTCCGATTTTTTCATTGCCATCCCGATATCACCGGCAGAGTTTTCCGGATTCATAAGGGCGGATTTCCCATGTCAGAAAAAGCGGCGGAGAGACTGAAAAAGAGAACTGCAGATGATCCGCAGGCACGTTTCGTCCGTGTACGGACACCCAGCCGGCAGGCGGATTGTGACTGCCGAAGGCATGGCTTATTGCCGGAATATGCCCGACGGACCACAGTTTCAGGATACATCCCTGTCCCGCATCGTTTTCATAACAGGCTGTATTTGTCTTAAAATGATACTTCACCTGACCGGGGAAAAACTGCCAGCATACGGTTACATCGTGACGTCCATCTCCGTCGATGCTGTCTTTGATGCACCAGCCGCCGCTGTCGAGCGGCGCCACTTGTCTGCGGACCGTAATAGCTGTACCGGCATCATTTTCCCGGCCATAGAGGCAGACACCCTGGACAAACGGTCTGGTCTCCGTTGCGGAGAAAAAAAAACCACGTCCTGCTGGCATTATCCTCTGCCGGTATGAAAGCCCCGATCGCACAGGCCCCTTGTTATCAATGAGGATCATGTTGTGGGCTGCAGCAGAACGATACCATTCGGAAAGACGCCCCGGCGCATAGGCGGTAATGCCGGGGTCCACCAGGCAGGGAATGCCGGAAACACTGATATCCAGCGACAGCACGTCTTCATGGATATGAGACATGCCGGGCGGTCCTGCCCGAAAGACAAGCGTGTGTGCGGATTTCTGCCATCCGGATCGCATTGCGGCAATACCGGCGGAGCTAAAAACCGATATCGTCTTATCGGGAGACGTTCCTTTTTCCCCCTTTGTGCCCAGCCAGATAAAATCCGGCTTTTTCTCCATTTCTCCGCATAGATGCATAACGGCGGTGTAGCTGCCCGATACGCCGCCTGAGTCGTTCAGTGACGGCCAGGTAAAGTCGGGCCGGCAGATTGCCCCCAGGTAACAGGCGGCTTTTCCGATAATGGTATGGAATTCGGCAGGCAGGCATATCTTCAGCTTTTCAGCTGTTTTTTTTACATCGAGAAGCACGTGGAGGCAAAGGGCGTGATACAGGGGGGAACACTCAAAATGTACGCCATCCGCCATAAACTGCCGTCTGGTTTCATGAAACAGGCGAGACAGTCCTTCTTCCCGCCACAATGCCGCCTCTTTGAAAACAGACAGTTTCATGCCGGCCAGAGCCAATGCTCCGGATTCCAGGATGATCCAGTTGTTCGGATGTCCCCTGTGATCCATGAGATGGTGGCAATGTTCCCAGAATGAACGCAATATCCATCTTTGGATGTTCTCGTTCCAAACGTTCCACAGCACCTGTGTTATTTCCAGCCATTCGCGGATACGCCAGGCGACAGACAGTGTTTCCCATGAAGGGCCTGATCCGCCGTTGGAGCCGATGGGAACAGGGTTTTTCCGGATCCAGTCGCACAGGACATTCTCTATGAATTCTGAGTAGACAGGTTTCCCGGTATCGATGAAGGCCTGCAAAACCGGTCTTAAAAAGTGGTGTCGATTTAAAAAATGCGTCCATTCATGAGTGCCGTCCGGACTGAAATTCCATGAAAGAGGAAAGGAAAGCTTCTGCCTCATGATATTGCCGGCAAGTATCCTGTCGGCGCTTTCTTCCGGGTCATCGTAAGACGGCGTAAAAATCTTCATCGGTTCCGTGTGGGTTTCAGAAAATATCTTGCCGGGAACATGGCGATGAAGCTGTTGAAACAAGCCTTCCGATGTTAACCTCGGGCCTGAGGGGATGCGCCGGCGTTCTCCGTAAAGAGGAGAAAGGACGATATTGAACGGTGCGCTGCTTTCATCATGTTTTTCTTTCTTGCAGATAATTTCAATCCGGGAAACATGTTTCCAGTTGCGGCTTCGGCCATAAAATCCGAAGCCCTCTACCGGAAACCGGATGCGCCGTTTCTGTCCCGGAAGCAACGCTTCACGTCCACCGGAAAAAAGGCGCAGACAGTTTTTTCCGGTGGCTTTAGATACGCCGGTCAATATCATTTCCACCAGGACATGAATTGTCGAACGGTTAATCATCTGAAGAGAAAGTTGATCGAAATCAGAAAGATCCGCCGCCGTTACGAATGTGACAAAGCGAATTCTGTCCGCCTTCCGGTCACCATCCGCGTCATTATTGACTTTCTCAGGAAAACCGCCGATGCGTTTTGCGTCCGTGATGACATCGGTGTGAAATTCGTTTTCAGACAAGCTGTTTTCGATCATAACCGTTCATCAATTCCGATTTTCGTATTTCTGTGGTATGCTGCAGCATAATAACGCTTTTGTCATCATACTGTAAGCCGGATGCTCTCGACAAATGAAAAACGCCATGAGAATTGTCATCGCCCGCCATATGGAAACGGTTGATAACCAGCGGGGCATCATTCTTGGCCGGCAGGATTCCCCGCCTGTCGAATCGGCGCTTAAACATAGCCACCAAATGGCGGCCCTGATGGTGTATCCGGGAACAGGCCTCGTTGTGTCTTCACCGCTGGGCAGGGCGATTTCAACCGCAGGCATATTTTCCACCATTCTGAATTGGGAAATGTGCATAATGGAAAACTTCACAGAGCTTTCCTGCGGAAAATGGGAAGGACTGCCCCGTCTTTCTGTTCTGCAACCAGGGTGTCCGCTGCGCCGTACATGGCATGAACGTCCCGGAGACGGCGAAAGCTGTCAAAGCGCATCGCACCGTGTGGCGGAGGGCATACGCCGTCTGAAAAGGCTGGATTACGATACCATTCTGATTGTCGGTCATGCCGCCGTCAATCAGGTTTTTCTCCGGCTCTGGCTTTCTCTGACGCCGGTAGAAGCGCTGATGGTTCAGCACCCGCATGATCTTCTCTATCAGGTTGACCCGCCGTCTGATCGTTTGTCTGGCGATTGGCATGTTTCCTGGATGCACCGTTCGGGTGCTGCAGGAGAGGGATTTTGGCTCCGAAAATGACCCGATTTATCATTAAGCAGCATCAAAGGCGTATTCTGCTGATAGAGCCTCCCTTTTACCGTCTGTACGATTCGGGATATGCACTGGTGAAATATCCGTTGTCTCTTGCCTGTCTTGCATTTGCTGCCAGGGAATATACATACTGGGATGTCAGGGTATTCAATGCGGATTTTGCACCCGTCAGCGCTCCTTTTGATATCACCTGGATGACGGGCGGCGGCTATGACAGATATATGGAAAATCTCGAAAATCCGTCATTCGGGATATGGCGCGCCATTCGTTCCGTGCTGTCAGCGTACCGGCCTTCGGTAATCGGAATTTCGGTAAAGTCATCCAGCCTGACCGCAGCCTGCCGTATCGCCAGTATTGCGAAAGATATCGATCCGTCTTCCATCATTGTCGTCGGCGGTCCTCATCCTTCCGCTACCGGCGCCGAGATGCTGGAAAACAGCGATATTGACATATGCGTTGCCGGAGAAGGGGAAACGACACTGGTGGAATTGCTTCAAACCATTGAAGTGGGCGGCTCTCTCGACGGTATCAACGGTCTGTTTTTTCGAAACGGTACGGAATACAGATGTACCCCTCCCCGTGCGCTCTCGGCCAGTCTTGACGTTCCGGGATTTTCATTTCAGTACGCGCAGGACACCCTGATCGGCTTTAAGGACTATCCCAGCGCCGCCTTCGGCTATATTTTCGCTACCCGGGGATGTCCGTATCACTGCCTCTTCTGTGGTTCGCGGGAGATATGGGGAAGAAAACCTCGTTTCCGGTCTCCCGAACACGTTGCTGCGGAAATCACCTTTCTGCAGCATGTGGGCGTTACAAGCTTTCACTTTGATGACGATACGTTCGGCGTTACCGGCGATTATCTGCAACGTCTCTGCCATACCCTGCAACATTTGTGTCCCGGCGTTGTCTGGAGCTGTGAAATTCATGTGCGGTTGGTCAATGATACCAATATCCGCCTCATGAAAAAAGCCGGATGCAAAATGATTCAACTTGGAATTGAATCGGGAAACAACGGCATTCTGAAAAATATCAGGAAAGGCTTTGTCATCGGGGAAGCGCTTGCAGCCTGTCGTCTTATTGTCCGTCACGGCATTCGTCTTCACACTTTTTTTATGGCGGGTTTTCCCTGGGAAACCGAAACGACCCTTTCCGATACCCGGATGGCCATGGAAGCCATTGAATGCGAGAAGATCATCTACAGCCTTTTCACGCCATATCCCGGGACGGAAGCTTTCCGGTTATGTCAGGTGGAAGAGCTTATCCCCGAACGCTACAGTCCTGCCCTCTTCGGGCATCAGAGCCCCCGAAACTGCTTCTGCCTGCATCTGACGCCTGAACGTTTTCGGGCAATTTCACGGGATATGGAAGCGCTGGCGGTTAAAAAGAACCTCACGGGCAGACATGCCGCTGCTCCAGATCCGCTATGATACGCTGGCCGATTGCATATTTGTCAAAATCAAAAGGAAGCCGCGTGCGGCGGCGTCCAACGATATCCCGGATAACGGTTGCCGGAGGCTCCCTCAGGACAGTTTCTTCCGAAAGCACGATGATATTGTCATGCGGAATTATCGCCGCTCTGGTTTCCTGTTCCCCGTTGGAATGGGCTTCCGGTACGACGATGGCTTTGACGCCTGTCAGCAGAAGTTCGTTGGTCGTATTATAGCCGGCCCGGCAGATCACCAGTTCCGATGCGTGGATAAGATCGACAAGAGGGTAAAAAAAAGGAAGAAACCGGACCTGTGCCGCGAGAAAATGACGCTGAATGTTCTCAAGAACCTCTTTTTTCAGATAGGGGTCGATAACAAAGATTATCTGATGCGTCCTGTCAATGCCATTGATATGACAGGCTTTCAGCAGATGGATGCATAACGTGGCAATATCGCCGTAACGGGATAACGACATCAGGACAATGGGTTTGTCCGTGAGTCTGAAGCGGTGTTGGACTTCGCTTCGATGCGGCAGTTCATCGAGGCGCTTGTCGGTGATCCTTCCGACACAGACAACCTCCGTAGTTGCAGAAAGTTTCAGCTCTTCATACCGGCGCCGGTTCAATATGGCGCTGTCATCGAAAATGTAGATATAATCCATCTTGTTGACCAGATGGTCGAGGCGATGCGGTCCGCACGCAGCCAGGAATTCTCCGTCCGGGCCCATAATTCCGCGGGAAAAGGCTACGCTGATAAAACGGCCGGTGCGGCGGTTTCGTTCGAGAATTGTCGCCATTTCGTCCAGAAGACCACCCATATAATGTTCGATCATGACGACATCCGGTTGGAAGCAGCGGCAGGATTCGGCAATGATTTTCCTGCGCAGCCTCATGACGGCGTCAAGCGTCATTCCCTTGAGATAGCGGGGTTTGAATACGGGGCGTTCGCAACCGGCTGCAGTATGTTTTAACAGCGCATTCGGCGCTGTTTCATGATCTGTCATCACTTTTTCGATGCCAGGCAGTTTCACCACTTCGATTCCTTCCCGAAGTAAAATATGGGGGATGGACGTGCCTGACAGTACCAGAAAATCGATATCGGGCCGCCATTTCTGAATTCCGGTGATAATGGCCCTTGCCCTGAAGACATGGCCCACGCCTATGGAATTGTGCGTATAATAAAGGATGCGCCGTATCATTTTGCCTTTCATTGCCATCGCAGCGTTTTCATGATAGGGATATAACATTGCCATACTATTGAAATCAATATGGAAAAATTGTTGAATGACAAGATTTCGGATAATGCCATGAAGGATTTCCTCAGCAGAAAACTCAATCTGTATGATCATGAACGCCGGACATGCCAATGGGCGGTCTCGCTTTTCTTTTTCATCTTTTTCTTTCTGGGAATATTCCGAAGCTATGTGGACGCCACCTTTTTAAAGCGCTACGGAGCGGAACAGATTCCCGTCATGCTGCTGATCAATGGCGTTCTTACGGTGGTGCTGTTTCACCTGATTTCTCAGGTTTTCAGGCAAGTGAGCGACGTCATGCTGATGGCGGGCTGTATGATTTTATGCGCGGTTCTGATTGCCATCCTGTATTTTATGGTACTGAACGGAACCGTCATGGCCTATCCCCTTCTTTTCCAGCTTATGAACATTCAGGATTCTTTCTTTCTCGTGTATCTCTGGAATATTGCTGCCGATATGTTTGATGCCCGGCAGGGAAAACGAATTTTTCCGCTTATTACCGCCGGACAGGTGCTTGGCGCCGCCCTGGGAAGCATGATTGTCGCCCCCCTTGCCGGCGTTGCGGGCTATAATTCTCCGCTTATTATTGTCGCTGCCGGTTATTTTTTGATCGGAACCGTTTTGGCCGGCGCCGCGTCTCACGGGGTTCCGCTGACGGAGCATCGCAGAAAAACGTCGGAACAGGCCAACCGAAAACCCGGTGAAATGCTTGCGCTGATCAGGGAATACCCCATCATCCGATACCTTCTGGTCAATGCTTTTGTCCCCAATCTTCTTTTGCCGGTTTTTACCTACCAGTTTGCGGTTATCGTCCAGAACTCCTTTCACTCCGAACGTGCCCTGTTGACATTTATAGGCGTTTTCCGAGGCGCAAGTACCCTGCTTGCCTTTCTGCTCATGCTTGTCATGGGTAAACTCTATACTCGGATCGGCCTGACAAAGGCGTCCTTTTTTCACCCTGTCAACTTTCTGGCTGTGTTTGCCGGTCTTGGTGTATCATTTCATATTGCGGTTGCAGCTTACGGACAGTTTTCCGTTCTTACGATTCAACGCGCTATCGCGGGACCCATCAACAAAATCTTCTTCAATCTGGTTCCAAAACGCATTGCCAGATGGAGCCGGATTTTTATCGGCGGTACCGTTATCAAAACATCCATGATCGTCAGCGCACTGGGTATGGTGTTTTTGAAAAAGTTTTTCCCCGCCCGTGATCTGGCGTTTCCGGCAGTGCTTCTGACGTTGTACTGGATTTATGAAACCGGCCGTTTTTACCGGTGTTTCCGCAGCGGCCTGAAACAGACGCTCATGGATCAATCCATTGATTACAGCCAGGTTGAAACCGGTCTGGGAATACCTTATCACATTTCTTTTCCGGAGTCTTTGGAGCGGGATATGAATGCCGATATGCTGGATAACGCTTTCTCAGCGCAACCGGGAGAGGCTCTGGAGCGCATCGATGATCCTGATGAAACCGTTCGGGCACAGGCGCTAAGCGCTATTTCCGGAAGCGAGGAAGTCAGGGCAGTTAACCGGTTGATGGAAAGACTGACCGATGTCGGCGTTGTCCGCAGGGCGGCGATCGATTGTCTGTCGTATTACGGCAGCCGGTTCCAGCCCTTTTTCGAGGCGGTTCTTGCTAATGCGCCTTTCCGAATGCAGCAAGGCATTATCGAGGCCATGCGACTTTCCGGGAAAAAGCATGTGCCGTTGACTTTTATCGGACAGGAATTGGAAAAAATATATCATGCCATCGCAATGATAGAGATCTTATCGGAAGAATCGCCGTCGCCGAGTACGGATATGCTGATTACCCATCTGAAGGAAGTCAATGAGGACTCCCTGAAACTGATTTTTCAGGCCATGAGGATCGGCAATGAAGACATCGGCCTCATTTATGAGGCGCTTCGCACGGACAAGGCCGCTGTTGCCGCAGAATTGCTGGAATCCATACTTCAACCCGAAGTTACAGGGCTTCTCATGCCGCTGATCGAAAATATCTCTTCAAAAGATAAAATCATGAAAGGAAGACGCTCGCTGTGTTTCCGGAAGTTCGGAAATCTCGATTCCCTTCTGTTTTTTCTGGGGGAAAGTCCCGATCCGACAACCCGCATGCTCACCGCTTTTGTCGTCGGGGAACACGCGCCGGAACCTTTTTATTATCCCACTATCGAACGGCTGCTGAACGATTTGCAGGAAAATGTGCGTCAGACAGCCGCCTATGCCATGAAAAAAATTGCCGGGGGCGATACCTATATGCCTGAAATCATCTTCAATATGAACATCCTGAAAAAAACGCCGCTGTTTGATGGCATGACCATTCGGGCGCTGGAAGCTGTCGGCGCCGTCGTCCGGCAGCGATTTTATAAAGCCGGCGATATTGTCATTAGGGAACGTGATCCCATTGATGCTCTTTTTTGCATCATTAACGGCAGGCTCGATCTGTATGTCCGGTATGGGCACTCGGACCATCGAGTTGTCAGAACGCTTTCCGGGGGAGCAATTTTTGGAGAGCGTTCTCTTTTCACGCATCACTCCGCCGCGGAAACCCATGTTGTGGCGTCAGACTTTATGGAGGTATATGTCATTGATCATGAATACATCCGGGAATTGATGAATATTTACCCGCAAATCGGCGTTAATATGGCCAGGTTTTTCGCGCTTCAGCTTGAAGCTGCCTGAAGAGTGCATGATATCGGAAAGCCCTGTTCTCCCAGTTGTGTTCTTTCGCCATGTAAGACATGACCGTTTCTTCGTGGCCGGATATCTGCTCTTTCATCATCAAGACTGCTGTTGCCGCTGCATCATCGACATCACCATACCGGAAAATATTCCCCCATTCCGTGATCTTCACAAGATCATTATTGATAATGCGTTCTTCGGAAAGGACTCTGAGACCGCCTCTCAGATACGAATAAATCTTCGACAGGTCATTGTCGAAAAGATGAGGCCCTGGAGCTACCGCCAGCCCTATACGGGCATGTCGTATATAATTCCAGATGCTGTCTTCTTTTTTTTCGCCATGTTGAACGATTGATGGCGAGAGACGCCAGGTCTGTCCATTTCCATAAAGGCGGCATTTGTTCTGGCCGATGTAATGCACACGGGCGACGCCCTTTAACCTTTCGGCGATTTTACTGATCATCTCAGCCATTCTGCCGGAAGCAAGGCTGCCGAGAAAAAGAACGGCCTGTTCGTTGCTGTCATAGGGGCTTCTGCCTTTCGAGGGCAGGACAGATGGGCATCCGGTGGGGATCAGCATGATGTTCTCGGGTTTTCCATATAGTCTGCGCCAACGCTCAGCGTTTTCCTTATTGTTGAAAATCACCGCAGACGATCGCTTCCGAATCATTTCCTGGCATTTCAGAAGTCTTAAACGCCATGTTTCATCCCGTTCGGGGAGATTTTCATCAACGACCCTTACCAGCCGGGATACGACAGGCCCTTTGAAATCCGCAATCAATTCCATGGAAAAATGATAACAGGTCTTTAATATATCATATTGCCTGTTATTCTGAAGATAATCGACTGGATATACGGAGGTCCCGCAGGCTGTCAGACAGGGCTTGCCCACGGGGGCAAGGATATCCACATGCATGCCGCGTTTTTTAAGGCTCTCCGTAAGGGCGTTTAGACGAAGAATATCAATTCCAACCGGTGGCTGACAGGGATCTTTATGGAAAACGAAGCCTATTTTCATGGGAAATTCTTTCTGAAAATTCATATAGACCGGGTGGTTGGTTTAAAACCGGAACCCTTGGGCAGCAGCGCCCATAAGTCCTATCCTGTGACTCAGAATTACATGAACGGGAAACGCATCCATGAGATCGGACATCCGGCCCTTGCTTCGAAAAGCCTTCATGAACAGCCCTTTCTTCAGCGCCGGGACAATGCGCGGCGGAATACCGCCTCCAAGGTAAATACCGCCGGTGGCCATCATTCTTAAAGCCATATTTCCGGTTTCCGCTCCCAAAATAGAGATAAATTGTTCCAGAGTCGTCTGACAAAGCCTGCACGGTTTTTTATCATCGAGGGCGGCCCCGACGATGAACGGTACGGGGTCTTGAGCATTGCTTAGTTGCTCGGCCAGCCAGAGCGGTTCTTCGCCATATTCATTATGTTCATTTTCTTTCAAAAATTCGTATAAATTCTTAAGACCGATACCGGAGCATACGTGTTCCGTGCTGACATGGCCGAAGCGATCCATCAGGTACAGCAACAGCCTGGTTTCTGCCGGGTTTGTCGGTGCAAAATCGGCGTGTCCGCCTTCTGATGGATACGGCCGATACTTGGACCCATCCCAGGTGAGGTATGCCTGGCCAAGTCCGGTTCCTGGGGCTATCACAGCGATAGTGCCACCGGAAACGGTATTTCCCCTATTCAGCGTGAAGATTTCTTCCCGCTCAAGCAGGGGGATTGCCAGTGCTGCCGCCATGAGGTCATTCATCAGATACACACGCGAAAATCCCAGGGTATCGGTCAACCGCTTTTCATCGATGATCCATGGCAGATTGGTGATTTTTGCCTGACCGTTTATAACAGGCCCTGCAACCCCAAAACTCGCGCAATTCACCTTTGTTTTGACCTGTGAGAGAAATTCGCGAACAATAGTCTCCAGGTTTGGATATATCCGGCTGGAAAAGGTGGCTTCGGCCGCAGCTTTCCCTTGACTTGATTCGGATGAAAATATGGCCAGCCGGGTCTTTGTTCCACCAATATCGCCTGCCAGAACTGCTGAGGGTTGTTTCGACATCTTCAAAATTTCTCTATTTCTTTTAGTCTCCATATCAAAAAAACATCGGAATAATTCCCGTGCGTGCCGATAAAAAGCAGGAAAGTATGACAGTTGGCATGAACGCCTATCTCCTTTTGTGCGTTGTAATCGCCTGTCGCAAAATGGACGGCTTTATAATAAATCATTATTTATTCCATTATCGAAAAAGTCAACGCAGACGTCCGTGCCCTTCCATCTTGCCTTTGGTGCGCTCTTGTGTCATTGATAATAAAATAGATGGCTGTCTGTCCGTCGGGATAGAAATGCCGTTATTATACCCCATATCCCCAGAGGAGGTTTTCATTTGGACTATCAGGAAATTATGTTCGCAACAGAAGGGCCGATCGCTTTTTTAACGCTTAACAATCCTCAGAAAATCAATGCGCTGTCCCGTAAAATGATTGGAGAAATGATTCATGCGCTGACAGCGGCATCCACAGATGAAACTATCAAGGTTGTTATCATTCGCGCGACAGGAAAACATTTTTGCGCAGGACATGATTTGTCGGAGATGTTGGATCAGGGCATTAAAACCTATAAATTCATTTTTGATCAGTGTACGCAGATGATGCAGTTGATTCACAGCATTCCCCAACCCGTTATTGCACAGGTGCAGGGGGTGGCGACAGCGGCCGGATGCCAGTTGGCGGCATGGTGCGATCTGGTTGTGGCCTCGGAAGATGCCCGCTTTGCAACCCCAGGCGTTAAGATCGGCTTGTTCTGTACAACGCCAATGGTGGCCATTACCCGCGCGATTGGACGCAAGGCTGCTATGGAAATGTTGCTCACTGGACGATATTTTTCTGCGAACGAAGCCAAATCGCTGGGACTGGTCAATCGGGTAGTGCCGTTCGAGCATCTGGCCCAAGAAACAGAGCGCCTGGCGCTGCAGATTGCGGATGCCAGTCGTTTCGTACTGGCTATCGGCAAACAGGGGTTTTATGCCCAGATTGATCAGCCAGACGATAGCGCCCTGCATTTTGCCAAACACACCATCGCTATGAACCTGACAGCGGAAGATGCCCAGAATGGCATTCGAGCGTTTATTGATAAACAAACGCCGGTCTGGGAAAATCGGTGACGATGACTGTAGATGAATCCCAACTTGGCAGTTTCGTAACAAGTTGCCAAGATCGAATAAAATTGACGACTTCGTAAAAAGTCCGCATGCTGCGTTGCGCCGCATCCTTCGTCATTGCAGCGTACCCAAAAGTACGCTTCATTCCTCAGGATTTGCGCGCCTTGCCTGCGATCTTTTTACGAAGTCGTCAAAATCAGTTGACATATCAGAATGAGATAGTGTAAAAGTGCCGAATTCTTTGACAGGCAGAGATTTGGAATAAGATGTTGGTTGAAGGATCGGATGAGGTTTTGAAAAGTTTTTTTAGGAAGTTTAAAAAAAAGATTGACAAACGCATTCGAAAAAAATATATTAGCCGAGTTTTGGATGTGGTGGCAAGAA
>LKPX01000005.1 GCA_001443525.1 Desulfobacteraceae bacterium RAAP-1
AGCTTCGCTGTGCCGCGATTCGACGTACTGAATGTACAGTCTCATCGCTGCTCGCTTGCTTTCGCGGTCTCAGTCCGAATGCTTGCTGGAATATCATTTTGAAAGCAAAATGGAATTATAAAACTCCCTTTGGCATGGGAGCTACCCCTTCGCCTCCCAGAACATATCCGCCGTCTATCCGAAGGACGCTTCCGGTTACAAACGGGGCGTCCTGAATCAAAAAGCAGACCGCAGCGACCACGTCCTCTATCCTGCCTGTGCGGTTCAGCAGCGTATGGGCGATAATCGCCTGTTTCTGCTCATCCGTCAGCAGCCCCCAACCCCGGGTGTTCTCTCCATGACGGGTTTCCACTATTCCCAGCATGATCTCATTGACCCGGACTTCGGGCGCGCCGATCCGCGCCCAGGTTTCCGTCAGCAGTGATATTCCTCTGTTGGCTGCGGCGTATCCGTCATTGAATACGTAACTGGCGGGCCCACTTCTTCCTACAATACCCGCGATCGAAGACAGGTTGATGACAACGCCGCTGCCGGATGCCTTTAAATGGGGCAGCGCCGCCTGAAATACCCACCATTTGGCTCGAAGGGTTGTGGCCATTTCCAGATCCCATTGATCGGGAATATAGGGGCCATGCACTACCGGCCATCCGCCACGCTCGATATTGTTGATCAGGATATCCAGCCGGCCAAATCGGTCCAGAGTTTTTTGAATCAGCGTCTGAATGCCGCCGATATCCAGCAGATTGGTTTTAACGATCATGACGTTGGCGCCAAACGGGGCCATATCAGCTTTGAGTGTATCCAGGCTTTCTTCCCAGTCGAAATAGTTCAGGGCGACTTTGGCGCCCCGGCGAGCGAGTTCCAGCGCAATGCCTTTCCCAATGCCTTTAATGGCGCCTAAAACCAGCGCTACCTTGTCATGAATTTCCATTTAAAGTCTCCAGATATTCCCAGCGATTGCTGGCGGCTTCGATGTCTTTTTCCAGCGTTTCCAGATGCGATCTGGCATCAGCGACTTCAGTACCTGGCCGCTGATAAAACGCAGGGTCAGACATAAGGCGATACCATTCCTGCTGTTCGGCTTCAAGCGCTTCGATTTTCTGGGGCAGCGCTTCCAGCTCCCGCTGCTCCTTGAAGCTGAGCGTTTGCGCCCGTTCCCGGCGGGGGCGCTGTTTCCCGGATTTCGGAGTCGTGCGTTCAGGTGCGGCCGGTGATTCGGCTGGCGTATGCTGGCGAAGCCAGTCGTCATAGCCGCCGACATAATCGCCGACGCGTCCGTTTCCCTCCAGCGCCAGCGTGCTGGTGACCACATGGTTCAGAAATGTCCGGTCGTGGCTGACCAGAAGGAGCGTTCCGGGATAATCGAAAAGAAGCTCTTCCAGCAGCTCCAGGGTTTCCATATCCAGGTCGTTGGTAGGTTCATCCATCACCAGAACATTGGATGGCCGGGTAAAAAGTTTGGCCAAAAGGAGCCGGTTTCGTTCGCCGCCGGATAGAATCCGTACCGGAGAACGCGCGCGTTCCGGAGAGAAAAGAAAATCCTGAAGATAGCCGATGATGTGCCGGGGCCTGCCATTGAACTCAATGGTGTCGTTGCCGTCTCCAACATTGTCGGCCACCGTTTTGTTTTCATCGAGCTGCGCGCGGAGTTGGTCGAAATAGGCGATTTCAAGCCGGACGCCATGTCGGACAGAGCCCTGAAACGGCGGTATTTCTCCCAAGAGCAGCCTGAGCAGCGTGGTCTTTCCGGAGCCATTCGGCCCGATGATGCCGACCTTGTCTCCGCGCTGAATGACGGTGGAAAAATTCCGGATTACCGGGTTTTCCGGATCATGACCGCCGGTGACCTGATCGGTTTCGATCACCAGTTTTCCGGATTTTCCGGCATCTTGGGCCTGAAGACGAACAGAACCCAGGCGATCCTGGCGGATGCGCCGCTCTTCACGCATCTGTTCAAGCGCGCACACACGGCCTTCATTGCGGGTGCGCCGCGCCTTGACGCCCTGGCGGATCCAGAGTTCTTCCTTCTCCAGCTTTTTGTCAAATCGCCGCCGTCTTCCGGTTTCCGCTTCGAGATCGGCCTGCCGCTGCTTGAGAAAATTTTCGTAGTTGCACGAACAGTCCGTCAGAAGCCCGCGATCCAGTTCGAAAATCCGCGTGGCCAGCTTTTGCAGAAACATCCGGTCGTGAGTGACGAACAGCAGCACGGCGCCCTGTTTGAGCAGAAAGGTTTCCATCCAGACGATGGCATCCATGTCCAGATGGTTGGTCGGTTCATCCAGCAGCAGAATATCCGGATCCTGCGCCAGGCATCCGGCCAGCAGCGCACGCCGTTTCAGCCCCGCAGAAAGTGTTTCGAAACGGGCGCGGGGATCCAGATACATCCGTGACAGCATTTCGTCCGCCCGCTGTTCCCGCAGCCTGTCGTCATCCGGTGCAGCCGCATTCGAATCCTCACGCTTGCCGGTAACGATACGCCCTATGGCTCCGGACAATCCCTGCGGTACATCCTGAGGCAGCATGGCGACGCGCAGCCCCTGTGAACGGACGATATCACCGGCATCCGGCTGAAGATCGCCATGAATCAGACGCATCAATGTGGTTTTGCCGGTTCCGTTCCTGCCGACAAGCGATACCCGTTCGCCCTTTTCGATCTGAAAATTCACCTGATCGAGCAGGGGATTTGCCCCAAAGGCGATACTTACATCCTTAAACGTGATCAGCGCCACTTTTTCACATCCTGACTTGTTGTAACTACAAGATTTCAAAAACGTTTTGTGTCATTATTCAAATTTGAATTTCTCCACCGCCACTTGCCGTTCAGTATATCACATATAGTGTGCTGTAATCTACGGAATCAAATTGCTCTTGACCACATTCCGATTATGCGGGATACATATTCGATATTCCAGCATGACTGTTAAGGCGTCAGGTATAAATTTTCAAAAAAGGTGAAAAATGAGAGTTTATCTCGATAATTGTTGTTTCAACAGACCGTTTGATGACCAGTCATTGTTAAGCATACGACTGGAGACGGAAGCAAAATTAGGCATTCAGGAGAAAATCAAATCGGGGCATCTTTCGTTGGGCTGGTCTTATATTCTTGATTTTGAAAATAATGCCAATCCTTTTCTGGAAAAACGAGTTGAGATTCAAAGATGGAAAGAGGTCGCTGATTTGTTTGTTGATGAAACAGCGGAGATTCTGCTGAAAATGAATGAATTGACGGCTATCGGATTAAAACCTCTTGACGCTTTGCATATTGCATGTGCCGTTTCATTAAAATGCCAATATTTCTTAACGGTAGATAAAGGTGTTTTAAAAAAAGCGAGAGAATTTGAAGAGATAGAAATAACGAATCCTGTAAATTTTATAATTAAATGGGAGGCTGAACAATGAGAACGGATTCCGAAATAAAGATGTCGGGTTTTGAAATATTGAACCGCAGCCTCGGAATGGTTGAAACAGAAAGATTTATTGCGCTTCTTCAGAGAGAAAAATTTGATTATACAAAATGGAGAGAGACTCTTTTTGATGGATTAAGTGGAAATGAAATCAGCAAAAGAGCAATGGATTTTCAAAACCTATTGAAAAATAAGTGAAAAAACTGTCAAATGTTCAAAAAGACTCACTCCGTTACATTTTGCGCACTGTTTCCTGATCGAAACCAGGAATCTCTCCCGGTCCCATTATGGCGCTATTCGTCCTTGATTTATAGCCTTTGACCTTTTGTCGGGATCACACAGAGTATATCATACCTCACGGTTGGCCCGTTTCAGCATGTTGTATTTCTGGTATTGGACGCGATAAGTTCCATAAACGCGTCGATGCGGGTTTCAATCTGGCTTTCGGAAAAATTGCGGGAATCCGTCATGTCGGCTTCGATGATCAGAGACGGCAGGCCGCGCTTTTCCCGGACAATCCGCTGAATGTCGTACTGCCCCAGAGAATACGGTTTGCAGCTTCGATTGGAGTGGATCACCAGGCCGTCCACCTGATAATGATCGCACATGTTAATGACAATATCCGCCATCTGGTCGGTTCCGATATTGATGAAAACACGGGTGTAGGCTTCGGCCATGGAGTTTAAAAAATCATTCTCATCCATATAGTTGAGAGAGCTGCACCAGGATGAGGTATAAGTGTCTGCAACCAGACAGGCATAATGTCCGGCGAATTTTTCGGACAGCCACCGGGTCCGATACCAGATCGGCAGATTGTCCCATAACAGCCGGTATTTTTCTTCGGGAATAGCGGAAATGCTTGCGGCAACCCGTTCATTCATTTCCTTGAGCAGTTCAGTGTAATAATCCACGACCGTCTGAGTGCCTCTGAGCGTGACAATCAGCGCCAAATGGAAAAATGCGTCAAAAGCGCTCAACGGAGCAGGTCTGCTGGCGGCGGTATCCAGAACGGCTTTCCAGAGATGCTGCGCTTCGATGGAAAGTTTGCCTACCTCTTTCAGCCGGTCTGAATCCCATTTTTTTTCGCAGATATTTTCCAGAAACAGGATGTAGTCGTCGAGCTGTCTGCGGACATACCGATGGGCCTCCTCTGAAAATTCCGTATGACAGAAAGGGGTGTCCAGGATAAATAACGGAACCTGAAAATATCTGGCCTGAATCTCATACCATTTTAAAACCGTACCGCAAATGTTGTTGCAGCAAATGAGCATGTCCGGCCGCGGAAGGCCGCCGATAGGTCCGCCCTGCACCACAGCGCAGGCAATATCCGAGCGGGCGTAAGAGCACAGATCGCCCGCGTATCCCATCGCTTCGGCCTGCTCACAGAGGGCGTCTCCCATCCGCGATGCGCCGATCATGGCCCCATGATTTTCCGGATAAACCGGAATGACATCCATGGCAATCAGTGGCTCCACCGGCCCGCCACTGGTAATCCAAGCCACTTTTTTGCCCGTTTGACCGGCGGTTTTGGCATCGATGTAATAGCGGGTCATGATATCTTTCATGGTTTTGACGGATTTGATTTTGCGCCGTTCTCTGCCCTCATCCACGCTTTTGTCTGAAACTGACACCTGTTATTTCCTCTTTATCACTGGTTTTAATGGTTATATTCTATTTGTCCGCCGTAAAAAGATGATGGATAAAAAAACCAAATGTCTCCAGACGTTTTACAACCTTGCTCAGGTGGGAATGATGGATAATGATATGGTAGCCTTCGGCTTTCAGCACATATTGACGCAACAGTTCGTCCTGAGATATCAGCGTAATCAGCTCCGGATGTTTTTTGATCTCAAACACCATGAGCTCTTCCTTGAATTTCAGGGGATTGATCTTCTTGTGGATGCCATCAATGAAGTCCTGCCATATCCGAGGGATATTCCGCCCGACGGTGTTTTTGAAGAGTTCGAATTTATGTTCGATATCCGCGTTTGTCTTGCAGGATTTCAGAAATGTGTCGTAAGTGACGCTGTATGTATTGCCGCAGACAGGATCTGCAAACTGTTTCAGAAGCAGGGCTTTGACAGGATCATTTCCATCCAGATAAATCAGCAGGCGGTTTTCATCCAGCAGCACCTGTGCAGTTTCCTGCCGGATATTTGAGACAAAGTCCTCCGTCTGTCCGATAACAAACGCTCCCAGCGGCGTCAAGCGAATGTGCCGAAGTCCGTCGAAAACGGAAAGATATTTGGAGTCTCTTTTCCGGAATTGTTTGTTTTCGGGATAATCATACGCAATGTCCGCGATGCCGAATGCCGCCAGAAAAAACAGGAATGCTTTAAAACACGGAATGATGACAACATCAGGATAATTTTCTGCAACTTCTGCATGCCGGTACCCGATATATCTTGAATCATGATATACCGGAAGCGCCACTCTCAGGGCGTTTTGTGCAAGCCGTCTGTTGACGATATCCAGCATCACGTCATGGTACCTGCAGTAATTCAGGAGATTCTGGACAGAATACCAGGCTCCTGGCGTCAATTGTCTGAGAAGGTTTTGAAGGGAGACACGAACAGTTGCTTCTTTTTCTTTCATCTCGTTGCCATAACATAGAACGATGTTCAGACCATTGAGATGTGAAAGCAGCCGGGTCAACAGGAATCCGGTTTCAACTTCGACGGTTGTAAAAAATTGCTGAAACAGCCGCTGCAAACAAACATGAGGCTCCAGATTTTCTTCAACAGGCGTTCTTCGGAGAAAATCAACCATCAGGCGAACAGCCATCGCTTTGAGTTCCGGTGCATTTTTATCATAAAATTCAGGGATTCCGCAATCTTTGGCTATTCGTAATAACTCGGATTTGCCTATATTTCCCGTGTGTTCAGAAGCTGTTAAATGGGTCTGGGTGATGTATGTGCTCAGCAGATGAAGCTGGGAAAGCACCCGGTTTTGATTCTCATACAGGAAACCGGTTTTGGGGATGTTGTCATGGCTGATCAGGAAATAATCCCGCGGAGGCGTCAGATATTGCCTTAACAGACACCGTATCGTATCCGGCAGAAAAATCGAGCCTCTAAAATAGTTGCTGATCCGAATAATGTTTTCAGGAATGATGGAATAGTTGAGATCGTAAAAATCGGTTGAAAGAAAATTCTTGTTGATGATCGGCGGATTCAGTGACAGCGGTAGCGACCCGATTTGTAATTCATTTTGTTCCCATACCAGGTTGTGCAATACTTCAAGGACGCCCGGAGGGAGCATGTTCATCAGTTTCTGAAACAGCGCTCTGTTTGAAAATGTTTGCGCCAACGCCCAGACCAGCTTTCGCTTGACCAGTTGGGTGTCTGGAATATCCTTATCAAATCCAAAAGTTTCTTTGGGGAATATCTGCTTCAGATAAAGCCGATAAACTGTTTTAAGTCTTAGCGCCTTATAAGCGCCGTCAATGATTTTTTCGAGTTCGGATAATGGTTCGGAAATGATGTTAACGTCGGTGTCCGGCGCTTTTTTTTTACGGATCAGCATGCGCCGCCTCCTAAAACAAATTCCACATCGGTTTCGCTTAATGATTTGATGGACGCGCCGTCACTGGAAATCAGCCGGTCGAACAGCTCACTTTTCTGCTCCTGCAGCTTGAGAATTTTCTCTTCGATGGTGCCCCGCGTAATCAGTCTGTAAGCAAAGACGGTCTTGTCCTGCCCGATACGATGGGTTCTGTCAATGGCCTGGTTTTCGGCAGAGCGGTTCCACCAGGGGTCGAAGATGAAGATATAGTCCGCAGCCGTCAGATTCAATCCGATACCGCCGGTTTTCAGCGTCATCAGAAACACCCTGCAGGTATCATCTTCTTGAAAACGTTCGACCAGTTGTTTGCGATCACGCGTTGCACCTGTCATGAGCAGATAATCAATGCCCGCTTTTTCCATATCTTCGGCGATACCGTCCAGCGCATTCAGAAAATTGGCGAATACCAGAACTTTGTGGTTATTGGCGGCCAGATCCAGGATCTGCTCCATCAGTACTTCACGTTTGGTCGAGACAATGCCGTTGTCGCTCTTGTATTCGGGAATGCTGGCAATCTGACGCAGCTCGCTCAGCGCCTGCAAAATGAAAAACTGGGATTTCTGAATGCCGTTGGCGGCAATCTGGGCATTGACGGTTTCGTGATAAAAACGGCGGCGCTGCTCATAAAACAGCTTCTGTTCATCGTTCATATCCACATACAGGGTTTGTTCCACTTTTTCCGGCAATTCATCGAGAACATCCTTTTTCAGGCGCCGGAGGATGAACGGATAAATTTTTTTCTTCAACTCGGTCAAGGCGTCTTTATCGTTGTTTTTCTGAATCGGAACAACGTAGTTGCGGGTAAACTCTTCGGAAGAACCGAACATGGACGGGTTGAGAAAACGAAACAGCGCATAGAGTTCACTCAGGTTGTTTTCGATGGGCGTGCCGCTCAGCGCCAGGCGATGTTCGCCGTCCAAAAGCATTACGGCTCTGGATATCTGGGAATTCAGGTTTTTAATATTCTGGGACTCGTCCAGAATGATATAATGAAACTGCTTTTTCTGAAACTCCTTGATGCTGTTTCGGATCATGGCGTAGGTGGTGATAATCAGATTTTTTTCCATCGCCATTTCCATATCCCGGCTGCCGCCATGATAAATGGCATAGGTGAGATCGGGCTTGAACTTCAGGATTTCGTTTTCCCAGTTAAACAGCAGACTCCGAGGGACGATAACAATCGAAGGACGGGGCTGCTCCGGATAAATGCCGGCCAGAAGTGTGATGGCCTGAAGGGTTTTCCCTAACCCCATATCGTCGGCAAGACATCCCCCCAGATGATGCTGGTTCAGATACCGCATCCATTTATACCCCTGCTTCTGGTAGTCTCTGAGCTGGGCGCTGACATCAGGGATTTGGCATTTGGAAGCCGCTATTTTGTTAAATCCCAGAAAGATTTCCCGGGACTTTTTGAATGCGGTTTCGGCTATTTTGCTGTCAATCATCTCTTCAACGAGCGGCAGATCGAAAAAAGAAACCCTGACCTTGTTTTTCTGCTTTTTGAAAAGACGGAGCAGCCGGTTCATGTAATCCTGATTGACGATGGCATGGGTGCCGTCGCTCAGGGTGATGTAAGTGTTGGTTTTGTACTGATTCAGGGCGTCAAACAGCGGCAGCGTGAATCCCTCGATATCCAGGCTGGCGTCGCCTTCCAGAAAATCGATGCCGTGAGACAGCGAGAGCGATAATTGGGGGGTTACGGTCTTGATCTTGTAGGATTTCAGTTTTTCAGCGCCCAGAATGGCGTAGCGTTCGATAATGCGGGGAAGTTCTGCGTAGATAAAAGCGCTGGCCAACGATGAGCTGATGATAAAGAGGTTGTTGTCGATAAAGAATTCGGCGTCTTCTTTAAGCGCCCGCTGATGTTTTTTCAGCAGCTTTTCGATTTCCGAAAAGGCGGCAAGGGTTGCATCGTATTGAACTTCGGAGACAATGATTTTTTTTTCCAGATCATTGACAGCGACTGCCTGGGAAATGTCATGATCTTCGATAAAATCCGGATCGAAGCCCGGCAGGGAAGTGCATGCCTTCAGATGCAGGGCGTTTTCTTTATCCACTTTTTCGATCACCAGAGTGGGGCGTGTTTGTTTGGGCTCGCCGGCGATCGTGGTGTAGTCCTGATAGCGGATGGAGATATTGCTGAAATACGAGAAAAGCAGGGAAAGATATTTTTCAAGAATCGCTGCCGGCAGCGTGGTCTGAAAAAGATTCAGCACCTTGTAATTGCCGCCAAGGGGCTGAACCGGATAGATAACGCCCTTTACATAGACATGGCTGTCATTAAGCAGCATAATGTCTTCGATGCGTTCTCCTTCGTGGGAGAGAAACAGCCGTGATATCAGCATTCCCTTGCCGTTGTCGGCGATCTGCATACGAATCCGGCCATCCGATTCGGAAAACCGGATGGAGGTAAAGTCCCTGTCTACAAAATTGCTACAGTGGCGCAGCGGCCAGAACAGATAGTCGTTTTCTTCGATATAAACATGTTCATGGCTCTTGTTCCAGTCGATCCGAAAACCAGACTGGTTTTTTATGTTTTCAATGAATTTAAGCACTTCCCGTGTGGGGCCGGAAAAATATTCATAGCCGGCTTCGACGTGTTCGTTCTGACGGTTGACCACGTGGATATAAGCGCCGCCATCATCGAAATCGAGCTGAAAAAATATATCCTGAGGGATTGTCTGGTTCCGAATGAGGGCTCGGGTGCGCTTGAGTTTTTCGAAGATATCGGTTGACGGTGCTGCGGTTTTTTTCATAGCCCACCCAATTTGCCCCTGAAAATAAAAAAGACGGCGCCCATCATGCAAAGGCCGGCCCAGAGATAGTCCAGGGACAGTTTTTCTCCCATAAAAAGGACAGAAAACGGCACAAAAATGGTCAGGGTGATCACCTCCTGCAGAATCTTGAGCTGGCCCAGACTCATTACTTCGTGACCGATACGGTTTGCAGGAACCTGGAGCAGATATTCAAACAAGGCGATTCCCCAACTGACAAACACAGCGACAAGCCACGGTTTGTGGTTGAGGTTTTTAAGATGTCCGTACCAGGCAATGGTCATAAACACATTGCTGCAGCACAGCAGCGAAATGGTGGTGGTGTAGTCGTTCATAGCTCTTTGTTTATCTGTCATAATGGCGGCGGGCACCGTTTTCCGTCGCGGTTTTTTCGTATCGAGATAATATTCCCGATCGGTGGTGAAATCCTGAAGCCCTATCGCTGGAGGAGGCTGAAATCGTAAATTCCGGGAGAGGACCTTTCGATCCGGGTGGCGCCGGCGGTTTTGGTATAAAATGCTTCAGGCCCAACGCCGCCGATAATGGCGTAGGCGTACCCGCTGTCTTTCATGGCGTGGAGACATAAAAGCAGCAGCGCCGTACCGATTCCCTTGCCTCTGGCGTTATCCGCTACACCGGTCGGCCCGAAAAAATTCAGACGGGTGCAGTCATAGCAGGCAAACCCTTCTATGGCATCGTGGTGAACCGCGATAAAACACGACGGGGGGCGGACGGTAAAGGCGATCTCACATTCCTGCATCCATGAAGCGATAAAATGTGTGCGTATCCAGTCCAGCAGCAACGGCTTCTCCCAGCAATTGGGACGGCGAATCTGCATCCCGGCGTCACCAAGCCGTTTCAGGTGATCCTGCACATCCGGCAGTTCATACAGGCGTACCAGCATGTCATTCATGGCGGGCATATTATTCATGGACATATCGTTCACGGAAGGTTAAATGGTGGGCGAATAGCATTACATCATTAAATCCGAGCATCAATCCGCTGTTTCATAAAGGCTACTTTATGTAAGGGAAGCCTCGGATATAGTCAAGCTAAAAAAATGTGTTCCATCCTCCTTTCCTGGAGGGCAGAGGGATGGAACACATGGATACCGGATAATAGGTGGTATCAGGCGTGGTATAGCTGATCCTTCAGCCATGCTTTGATATGACCGTCAATGGCATAAACTCCCTTGTTATGGCCTATGGATGTCAGAAAATGATCTTTCAGTTCATCCGGCAGGTCTATCTGCGCCAGATCGACCGCTTCTTCGGAATTACGGCGCACCAGATAAACAGTCGGCGTTTTTCCCCAGGTATTCACTACAAAATAGAGTGAAACATCCTCTTTGGAGCGAATCACATAATTGCCTCTGGCCCAGTTGTTGCCCCATTCGAGATAGAGGCGCACAGCTTCTTCCGGCGTCATTTCCCAGTCAATTTCATTCAGCAGTCGGGTATTCTTCGATAAATCGGAAAGTTGCATCATCATCGTCGCCCTCCTTTGATCTAATTAGATCTCAAGTATAAATGGGAATCATTCCTATTTGAAACATATAGCATTATTGTTTCTGCGTCAATATGCATGAGATGGAACTTTGATGCCTTCGTAAAAAGTCGATTTTCAGACGGCTTCGTAAAAAGTTCGCAGGCAAGGCGCGCAAGTCCTGAGGAATGAAGCGTACTTTTGGGTACGCTGCAATGACGAAGGATGCAGCGCAACGCAGCATCCGGACTTTTTACGAAGCCGTCAACTTTCCGGATTTAAAAGACCGCTCAAGCGTTTGCGACAGGCGCTACATTGACGAAATGTTCCTGAAACGCAACTGCACCGCCGACCTGATCCCAGATATCGAGTCCGCCTTTCATGAATTTATTGTCGGCTAGCCCTCGCCCTATCGAACGGCTTTCTATCGGCAGGGTGTGTCCGAAACCGTGAATCACAAATACAGCTTCCGGGTGTATCAGGTCACTGACTTTCGAGCGGATGGTTTCGGAATAACCGTTCTGGGAAACCCGGACCAGACTGCCGTCGGATATCCCCAGAGACTGTGCGGCGTTTTTGTTAATCCACAGCACATTTTCCGGCATCTGTTCAAAAAGCAGCGGATTGTTCACCGTATGGCCCTGCGTATGCAGCGCGCATCTGCCGAACGTCAGACGGAACTGACCATCTTGTGAACGCTGGGGCGGCTCGTATGGCAGAAGAGAGGTGATTCCGTTTTTTTCAAACTTTTCGGAGACGATTTCGATTTTACCGCTGGGTGTTTTAAATTTCAGCTCGTTCAAAGAACGATATTTGGGGGCATCCGCCAGTTGAACCACCCCTTTTGCCTTGAAATCATCGATAGATACACCGGTTGGGGCCAACTGGTATTTCCAGAGTTCCTCCGCCGTGTCAAACGCCAGTGCGTTCATGCCTAAACGTTTGGAAATTCCTGAAATAATTTCCCAGTCGGATCTGGTGTCGTACCGGGGTTCCACGGCTCTTTCCCGGACAAAGAAATAGGGTTTCAATCCGTTCTTGCAGGCAATGATGCTCTCTCTTTCCAGATACGGCGACAGCGGCAGAACGATATCGGAAAACCAGGCGGTGTCGGACCAGGTAAAGGTGACCGCCACCAGCAGATCCAGTTTCGAGAATATCTGTTTCAGGCGATCCGGATCCGGAAAACCCATGAGCGGGTCATGCCGATAGGCGATATAAGCTTTCAGCGGATACGGGTCATCGGTATCCATGGCCTTGTACATCAGATGCGCCAGCCCCGTTCCTGTGGTAATATGAGGATATTTCCATCCTGCGCCATCCGCGCGTTTTTCTGAAACCGCCGGGAAAAGATCGTTCAGGGATTTAAGACCGGTGCGTCCGAAATCCGCCGGTTTGTTTGACAGCGGAAGTCCGCCTTTGGCGCCGATAGCGCCCAAGAGTGCATTAATGATGTAAATCGAACGGCAGATATAAAAGGAATTGGTGTAACGGGCAGCCATCCATCCCGGATGCCAGATAACCGCAGGAGCTGCTGCGGCAAGTTCCCGGACAAATGCGACAATTTCCTCCGCCGGAACACCGGTTTCAGTCTCTGCCCATTTCGGCGAATATGGCTGGATAAAAGCCTCAAGACGGTTGAAATCTTTGAACCACATGTGAACGAACGCCTTGTCGTACAGCCCGGAGGTAATCAACTCGTGAATGACCGCCAGATTGAAGGCATAGTCAGCTCCCGGGCGGATCATCATGAACCGGGTGGCTTTTACGGCAGAAATATTGGCGCGGATATCGATTACCGACAGCTTGCATCCGTTTTCCATGGCATCCATCAGGTTATTCACTTCCTGGACATTCACCGATTCGAACAGGTTTCGAAACTGCAGCACCACATGCCGGGCGTTTTTCAGATCATAGACCAGGTCTTTTCTGCCGAGCCCTGTCAACGACTGGCATGCGTGATCGACATTCCGGGCGCAGGAAGCGTCGTGATTGGTGTAATTGGGCGATCCCAGTCCCTTGACAAACGCCTTGTGCAGATCCTGAAACGGGCCGCCGCGGTTCGAAAAAGCGATGGTTCTTGCGCCATACCGGTCGGTAACGGCCTTGAGTTTTTCGGCGGTGATATCCAGCGCCTCTTCCCAGGATACTGAACGCCATTTTCCTTCTCCCCGTTCTCCGACACGGATCATCGGCGTCTGGGGACGTTCCGGATCCATGACCAGCGCCTTTCCTGCCGCCCCCCTGGGACAAACGCCGCCCTTCATGGCCGGGATATGGGGATTCCCCTGAATAAACCGGATATCGCCGTCTTCCACCTCTACCTGAATCGGACAGCGGCACGTACACATGCCGCAAATGCTGTAAGCTTTCTGCTTTGTCATAACTACTCCTTATATTTTATATTTCGGTATGCCAATAATGAACTATCGTTGGTGATAAAGTACTTGAACGCCGGCGTCAATATATTTTTCGTGATTGATCACACTGGAAATCCATGCTAATCATTTGCAGAATCGTCACAGGGGTGCAGCTCAATGCAAATATCGGTCTCTGTATGAAACCACCAATTACAAGGAGCAGATATCATGAAAAGACACACCCAATGGAAAGAGGTTCAAACCGCGCTGGGCGTGGTGGTGGCCGCATGTGTTCTGGCGGCGGGAACGATGGGGATTGCCGCGGATCCATCAGATACGGCTGCGGAAATATCCAGACTGACCGCTCATATTCACTGGCTCGGACATGACGGATTCCGGATAGACGGCGACGGCGTTGTTATCTATACCGATCCCTACAAGATCAGCGGCGGCCCCAAAGCCGATCTGATTCTGATCACTCACGATCACGCCGATCATGCATCTCCGGAAGATGTCGCCAAAATCCAGCAGGAGAGTACCATTATCGTCACCGTTCCTGCGGCAGCCAAAAAATTCTCCGGCCACATCCAGACTGTGAAACCGGGCGACCGGATTGTGGTCAAAGGCATCCCGATCGAGGCTGTTCCCGCCTATAACATCAATAAATTCCGCAGTCCGGGAGTGCCGTTTCATCCTCGGGACGCCGGTTATGTGGGGTTTGTCATAACTGTCAACGGCGTTCGAATTTATCACGCCGGCGATACGGACGCCATTCCTGAAATGAAAGATATTTCCTGCGATGTGGCGCTGCTTCCGGTCAGCGGTATTTATGTCATGACCGCCGAAGAAGCCGCGGAAGCCGTCCGGATGATCCATCCCAAAGTGGCGATTCCCATGCACGTGGGGAAAGGTATCGGAAGTCTCGACGACGCTCAGCGCTTTAAAAAGTTGTCACCGGTTCCTGTGGCCATTCTTCCGATGGAATAGTCTCAGAAAGTGGACAGGCTTCTGGTTACCGGCGCCGGAGGGTTTCTGGGCAGCGCCATTTGTCAGGCGGCAGTGCGGCAGTGGCAGGTGTTCGGCGTCGTGCGTTCGCGCCCGCCCGTTGCCGAGCTTCAGGCAGTCTATAAAACGGATATGACCCGGAGGCGGGACCTCTTTCAGGTTCTGGATGAAGTTTCGCCCCAGGCGGTCATTCATACGGCGGCAATGGCAGACCCCAATGCGTGTCAGACAGATCCCGAAGCATCTCGGCGCATCAATGTGGAAAGCACGGTTTTTCTGGCGCAGTGGTGTGCGGAACATGCCGCCTCTCTGATATTTACTTCCAGCGATCTGGTGTTCGACGGCCTGCATGCGCCGTACCGGGAGTCTGACGCCGTAAATCCGGTCAACCGGTATGGCGAACACAAGGTTCTTGCTGAAGCGCATATCCGGCGCATATATCCGCAGGCCGCCATCCGCCGGATGTCGCTCATGTTTGACAACGCTCCGTCCCCGCGCGGTCAGTCGCTGTCCATGCTCCTGAAGCAGGGGCAGTCCGTGCGGCTTTTTGTAGATGAATTCCGGACGCCGCTATATGTCCATGCGGCTGCGGAGGGCATTTTATCCACTATGAATCATGCCGGCGTGCTGCATCTTGGCGGCGCGGAGCGCGTCAGCCGCTATCAGTTCGGAATAATGGTCGCGGCTGCAATTGACGTATCTCACCAGCGCATCGTTCCCTGTTTCCAAAGGGATATTCCCATGCCGGCCCCCCGGCCTTTGGATGTGTCTCTTGATATCGACCTTGCCCGGAGCCTGGGATTTCAGCCGCCGGTGCTGTCGGATTGTTTTTCTCCTTGATATTTTTTGCATCCGGTGATGAAATACGCAGCGTTTGTGCTATAATGAACCCCTAAACAGACGCATTTTACAACAGAATGAAAATCATCTCGGCTATTCTGAATATCCTTCTTCTTGTGGCAGCCGTTCTCATGATGATGGAAAGAGGGCTGCCGTCCGTTCATGATCATTATTTCTTCCTGTCTGTTATGATGGTGGCGGCTCCGTCGGTCACCCTGCTGACAGCGGTGTTCTCGACACCAGCGTCGCTGGTGTCCTTGTATTTCAAGCAAAAAACTGCGGAAGCAAAAAAACGCATCGCCGAAATCGAAAAAGAAACCCGGACGCTTTCTCAGCAGTAACTGTCTTTGATTTTGAAAAATTAGAATTTTTCGAGCATAATCCTGGAAGTTTGATATAACCTGAAAGATGAGAATTGAATGGGACCCGCAAAAGGCAAAAAGCAATCTTAAGAAACATGGGGTTTCCTTTGAGGAAGCAGCTACAGCATTAACTGATCCCATGTCCTCGACAGGTCACGATCCAGACCATTCCGTTGATGAAAAACGATATATTACATTGGGTGTTTCTAAAAGCAGCAGACTTTTGGTTATATCTCACACCGAAGAAAAGGATACTATCCGAATCATCAGCGCCCGCAAAGCTGGCAAAAAAGAAAGAGGTCTCTATGAAGAAGGATAAAGAAACAGATAAAGACGAACTCCGTCCGGAGTATAAACTTTCCGATTTTCCAGACGGCATGGTGCGGGGTAAATACTCAAAACGCCTGATGCAGTCAACGAATGTCATTGTATTGAGGCCTGAAGTTGCCGAGGTTTTTCCCAATGAAGACGCCGTGAATAACGCCCTTCTTTCACTCATTGATATTGCCCATAGAACCACACGCCTGACAAGGCGTTCCGCAGGATGGCACAAAAAACGAACTTCCCAGTAAATTTTTCGTTCATATCAGAAAGGATCCTTCAGACATATGACTACCGACCCCAACAAAATCATTTACTCGATGATCGGCGTCAGTAAATTTTATCAAAAAAAACCTGTTCTCAAAGATATTTACCTGTCTTACTTTTACGGCGCTAAAATCGGTGTTCTGGGGCTGAACGGTTCCGGGAAAAGCACGCTGCTGAAAATTCTGGCGGGTGTGGATACGGAATTTAACGGTAAAACCATTCTTACTCCCGGCCATACCATCGGATATCTGGCGCAGGAGCCCCAACTGGACCCCGAAAAAACGGTTCGAGAAATGGTGGAACAAGGCGTTCAGTCCACAGTGGATCTGCTTCACGAGTTTAACCGGATCAACGAAAAGTTTGCAGAACCCATGTCGGATGACGAGATGAACCGCCTGATCGAACGCCAGGCCGAAGTACAGGAGCAGCTGGACGCTCTGGACGCCTGGGATCTGGATTCCCGCCTTGAAATGGCGATGGACGCTCTGCGATGTCCGCCGGGCGATGCCCGCGTGTCCGTGCTGTCCGGAGGCGAAAAACGCCGGGTGGCGCTATGCAGGCTGCTGCTTCAAAAACCGGATATTCTGCTTCTGGATGAACCCACCAATCACCTGGATGCGGAATCTGTCGCGTGGCTGGAACATCATCTTCAGAACTACAGCGGCACTGTCATCGCCGTTACGCATGACAGGTATTTTCTGGATAATGTCGCCGGCTGGATTCTGGAGCTTGATCGCGGCCAGGGCATTCCCTGGAAAGGCAACTATTCGTCCTGGCTGGAGCAAAAGCAGCAGCGCCTGAAAGTGGAGGAAAAATCCGAGACCGAGCGCCAGAAAACGCTTCAGCGGGAACTGGAATGGATCCGCATGTCCCCCAAAGGCAGGCAGGCCAAATCCAAAGCCCGTATCAACAGCTATGAAACCTTGCTGAGACAGGACACCGAGGCCCAGACCAAAGAACTTGAAATCTATATTCCGCCCGGTCCCCGGCTGGGAGATGTGGTCATCCAGGCAGAAGCGGTTTCTAAATCCTACGACGGCAAACTTCTGATGGAAGATATGACGTTTTCATTGCCGCCGGGCGGTATCGTGGGGGTTATCGGGCCTAATGGTGCAGGAAAAACCACTCTTTTTCGCATGATCACCGGTCAGGACACTCCCGACTCCGGAAGCATCCGCACCGGTCAGACAGTGCAACTGGCCTATGTGGATCAAACACGGGAAGCGCTGGATCCTGCCAAAACCATCTGGGAGGCCATCTCCGAGGGGAAGGATACGATCGAACTGGGAAACCGCCAGGTGAACTCCCGCGCCTATGTGGCCCGGTTCAATCTTTCGGGTGCGGATCAGCAAAAGAAAGTGGGCATGCTTTCCGGCGGCGAGCGCAATCGGGTGCATCTGGCGCTGATATTGAAACAGTCCGCCAACGTGCTGCTGCTTGATGAACCCACCAACGACCTGGATGTCAACACATTGAGGGCGCTGGAAGACGCTCTGGAAAATTTTGCCGGATGTGCGGTGGTCATCAGCCACGATCGCTGGTTTCTGGATCGCATCGCCACCCATATCCTGGCGTTTGAAGGCGACAGCAAGGTGGTCTGGTACGAAGGCAATTATTCCGATTACGAAGCCGACCGCAAAACCAGACTCGGGATTGCGGCGGATCAGCCTCACCGTATCCGCTACCGGCAGTTGACGCGGCAGTGATGGCAACCATTGCAGGGCAAGGCGTCTGTCACCTGCGGGAAAGAATTAGGATATTCCTGTAATGGTTACTTATTTTGAGGTTACACCAGCTTTCGGTACGGGAATGATCCTAAATGGATAGCAAGACCATTATCAGAATTCTCAAGGAAGATGGGTGGTATCAGGTAGCCCAAAAAGGTTCTCACGTTCAGTTCAAACATCCCCAAAAAACAGGACGTGTGACAGTAAAACATCCAGCGAAAGATATTTTGATTGATTTGCTCAAGAGTATTGAAAAACAATCCGGCATAAAGTTCATAAGGAGATGAGTCATGATATCCTACATAGGGATCGTCAGCAAAACCCATGACAGCGAATATGGAGTATCTTTCCCGGACTTTCCTGGTTGCGTTACAACCGGTCGTACGCTGGATATTGCATTTGAAATGGCAAAAGAAGCGCTTCAATTCCATATCGACGGTTTGTCTGCAGATGGAGAAATTCTCCCGACTCCGTCTGGATATGGAGATGTAATGGACACTGGAGATAATATTTTTGGAACATTCATGATACAAATCGATATTCCCTCTCCGCTCAGAAAAGCGGCATGAAGGGAACCAGCGTTGCATTGTGAAATTCGTTTGGATAATGATGATGGCTTCGTAAAAAGTCCGCATGCAGCGCTTGCGCCGCATTCTTCATCATTTCATTGCAGCGTACGAAAAGTACGCTTCATTCCTTGCGGATTTGCGCGCCTTGCCTGCGAAATTTTTACGAAGCCGTCCGAAGTTCAACTTTTTACGAGAGTGTCAATGATGGTTCATGCAAAGGAGGTATAACATGACAGATTTTATAAAACTTCTCAAAGAACGAAGAAGCGTCCGAAAGTATGAGGAAAAGGATATTCCGCAGAATATTCTGGAACAGGTTCTTGAAGCGATACAATTATCGCAGTCCTGGGCCAATACCCAGTGCTGGGAAGTGGTGGTTGTCACGGATCCGGAGGTCAAGGCAAAGCTTCAGGAAACCATCGCCCCCAAGAACCCGGCGACCAAAGCCATTGTCGGTGCGCCGGTGGTGCTGGGCCTTTGCGCTAAATTAAATATTTCAGGATATTATGATGGAAAAGTCACCACCAAATTGGGTGACTGGTTTATGTTCGATCTGGGAATTGCCACTCAGAGCCTGTGCCTGGCTGCTCACAGTCTCGGACTCGGCACAGTGGTCGTCGGACTTTTTGATCATAATCGCGCCAGGGCAGTTCTGAAGGTTCCGGAGGGGTATGAACTGGTAACGCTGATACCGCTCGGATATCCGGCCAAAATTTCCTCCCCGCCGCCCCGAAAGGATGTTCAAACCTTTGTCCATCGCAACAGTTTTTCATAAACGGCCGTGACGTGCAAGATACGGCGCGCCATTGACGGCATGGAGCTGAAAAGATTGTCTATGCAGGAATCATCTGAACTCAGAGAACACCTTCAGACCAGGAAAAGGGTTATCGCCATTGTCACGTCCCTGGTGGTCGGGACACTGCTGATGATCGCCAAGTTTTATGTGTATCAAATCACCCTGTCGGCGGCGATTCTCTCTGATGCGCTGGAGTCCATTATCAATGTGGTGGCCAGCGCGTTCGCCCTGGGCAGCATTCTGATGGCCGCCATACCGCCGGATAAAAACCATCCCTATGGTCATGGTAAAATAGAATATTTTTCGGCGGGATTTGAAGGCGCGCTGATCATGCTGGCGGCCGTAGGCATTTTTAAAAGCGGATGGCCCAGAATTTTCGAACCGACGCCGCTTCCCAACCTGCAGGAAGGTCTCTGGCTTCTGCTGGGAACCAGCGCCGTCAATATGGCACTGGGGCTGAGCCTTATGCGTATCGGCAGCAAAAGCAAGTCATTGACGCTGGTAGCGGATGGCAAGCACATCCTGACCGATGTCTATACTTCGGCGGGAGTGATCATAGGGCTGTTCATGGTCAATCTGACGCAATGGTACTGGCTGGACGGCGCTATCGCGTGCCTGGTCGGTGTCAATATTCTTTATACGGGCGGGACGTTGCTTCATCAGTCTTTTTCAGGGCTGATGAACGCCTCGGATCCGAAACTGCTTGAAGAGCTCTGCGATATCTTGATCAAAAACCGCAAGGATACCTGGATCGATGTCCATCAGCTCCGCGCCTGGAGCTCCGGAAATCTCATCCACATCGATTTTCATCTGATTCTTCCCCGCAGTTTTTCTCTGGAAGAAGCGCACCGGGAATCCAAAACGCTGGAGAAAATTTTAACGGATCATTTCGAAGGCTCCGCCAGCGTCCTGATTCATATGGACCCCTGCATCGAAATGGATTGCCCGGTCTGCGCCGAGTATCTGTGCCAGGATCGTACATCATCCCTTCAGAAGCAAAATACCTGGACTGTCGAAACGGCGACCATGAAAGGCTGGAATAGAGACCGGTTCGGCGCTCGCATGACTACGCCACCGTAATATGCTCCGCGCCGGCGGTTACTTCTCCGATAATGGCTGCATGGGATACGCCGCCGTCCAAAAGCCGCTGCAGCAGCCGATCGGCCTGATCGTCGGAAACGCTGATGAGCAGCCCTCCCGATGTCTGCGGGTCAAAGCAGATATCCTGCACCACCCTGTCCACACGGGAACTGAATGTCACCATGGATTCCCGGAATTCGCGGTTTTTGTAAGCGCCGGCAGGTATCAGCCCGATGGCGGCGTATTCGAGGGCTTCCGGAATCATGGGCAGACGGTCTGCATGAATCGTCATGCCGAAACCCGAATCTACAACCATTTCAGCCAAATGACCGACCAGGCCGAACCCTGTAATATCCGTACAGGCGCTAACGGTAAATGTACTCATCACTTCTGCGGCGTATCGGTTGAGCGTTGTCATCAGGGTTATGGCGTTCTGTATGACAGACTCGGATGTTAGACCGCCTTTGATGGCGGTATTGACGATGCCGATCCCTAAGGGTTTGGTTAAAATCAGGCGATCTCCGGGTTTTATGTTTTTTTTCGTCAGTATCCGTCTGGGATGGATGAATCCTGTTACTGACAGACCGTATTTCAGCTCGCTGTCTTCAACACTGTGTCCTCCCACCAATACCACCTGGGCCTCACTGATCTTGTTCAGCCCGCCCAGAATGATCTGACGCAATACGCCGATTTCCATGGTTTTCAGGGGAAACCCCACCAGGTTCATGGCGGTTTTGGGAGTTCCTCCCATGGCGTAGATATCGCTCAACGCATTGGCTGCGGCGATCTGACCGAACGCATACGGATCATCCACAACAGGCGTAAAAAAATCGACGGTCTGAATGAGCGCCAGATCGTCTGAAATTTTATAGACGCCCGCATCGTCGGCGCGGTCCAGCCCTACCAGCACATTGGCATTTGTCGGAAATACAATGCCGCACAACGCTTTCTCCAGGTCCCCCGGAGGCAGTTTGGACGCTCAGCCGGCGCCCTTCACCGTTTCGGTGAGTCTGGGAGCGCGATGATCTGTATCTGTATTCATGGGGAGCCGTCCTCTGTTTATGATTGGTTTTTCCGCTTTTATCATTCCGCATTCGATTTTTTACGATATTTCCGCAATTTATTATCAGTTTGAAAAAATGTACAGAAGAAAAAATCATAAAGTAAATCCGCTGCCGCTTTCAGACCCTGCTGAAGCTGTTGACAGGTCGTTCTAAAATCCGTAAAAAGACATATGACTCAAAAAAACGTATATCCCATTTTATCTGCAGAAGAAGCCGTTTTGTTTATCCGGCATGATTCAACAGTGGCATTCAGCGGCTTTTCGCCTGCCGGCGCAGCGAAAGCGGTTCCGGCGGCGCTGGCAAAATTTGCCAAACAGGAACACGCTGCCGGCAGACCCTATAAATTGAGAGTTCTCACAGGCGCCTCGAGCGGGAAAAGTGTTGACGGCGAACTGGCGATGGCCAACGCTGTTTCCTGGCGGGCGCCTTATCAGGGCGAGCCTCTGCTGAGGAAGCAGATCAACCGCCAGGAAGTGGAATATGTGGATATGCATCTTTCCCATGTTCCGCAAATGCTGGCTTACGGTTTTCTGGGCAAGATCGATGTTTCTGTTGTGGAAGCCACGGAAATCACCGCAGACGGCAGGGTGTATCTGACCTCATCGATCGGCGCGTCGCCCACCTTTCTGAAATACGCCGAAAAAGTTATCGTCGAGATCAATCTGCAGCATTCACCCAGACTCCGTGAACTGGCGGATATTGTGGTTGTATCGCCGCCGCCGCATCGGGACCCCATTCTTATCCATGATGCCATGACCCGCATCGGAGTTCCCTATGCGGTGGTCAATCCTGCCAAAGTGCTGGGTATTGTCATCAACGACGAACCCGACCATGTCGGTGAATTTCCTCTGCCGGATGCCGGAAGCCGGCAGATTGCGGGGCATCTGGTGGATTTTTTGTTGAAGGAGATGAAGGTCGGCAGAGTTCCGAGTACATTGCTGCCGCTTCAGGCCGGTGTCGGCAGTGTTGCCAACGGGGTGATGGCCGCACTCGGCGCGCATCCGGACATTCCGCCATTTTACATGTATTCCGAAGTGTGTCAGGATGCCATGGTGGATATCATGACCAGCGGAAAGCTTCTGGGCGCCAGCGCTACGGGTCTTTCAATATCCTGGCCCAAATTGCAGCAGATTGTCGGCAACATGGATTATTTTGCCGGCAGGATCGTGCTGCGTCCGCAGGAAATCTCCAACCACCCCGGCATCATCCGGAGACTTGGCGTGATTGCCATCAATACGGCGATCGAGGCGGACATCTATGGCAACGTCAATTCGACCCACATTTATGGCATGGATGTGATGAACGGTGTGGGCGGCAGCGGAGAATTCACTCGCAATGGTTATCTGACGGTCATGATGACGCCTTCCATCGCAAAGGAGGGGAAAATATCGTCGATCGTGCCGATGTGCCCTCATATTGACCACAATGAGCACTCAGTTCAGGTGATTGTGACCGAACAGGGGCTGGCGGATCTTCGGGGGCTGGGGCCGATGCAGCGCGCCAAAGCCATCATCGACAATTGCGCTCACCCTCTGTACCGGGACTATTTGAACCGCTATGTTCGGGAAGCGCGTTCCGGCCACATCCGGCATGATTTAACCCGCTGTTACGAACTTCACCGGAATCTGATGGAATATGGGAGCATGCTGCCCGATTAGCAGTTCCCCAAAAGCTCAATCTGATAGTGGTTTTGCTTCAATATGTATGATGCCCTCGTAAAAAGTCGATTTTGGGACGGCTTTTTACGAAACCGTCTCCAGATTGAACAGTTGCGAGTTTAACCCGATTGATTTTCTGACATGTGATTGAGCCTTGTGAAATGCTGACAGGGCTGTGATGTCGAAAGCTTAACGGAGAAGCGATATATGGCGGTTGTTACGCTCGATACCATCGGCGTCAAATGTCCCCAGCCCGTGCTGAAAATTGCGGTTATCGCTCCTGGCATGAAACCGGGCGATATTCTGGAGGTCGCCGGAGACTGCCCGACTTTCGAAAGAGATATCCGCGCCTGGTGCCTGCGCCTGCATAAAGTGCTGCTGTCCGTCCGGGAAGAAGGAAACAATGTCAAAAAGATACAGATTCAGTTTTAACGGCTTCGTAAAAAATCCGCATCCTTCATTTTGCTGCATCCTTCGTCATTGCAGCCTACGACAACTACTCTTCATTCCTCAGGATTTATATGCCTTGCCTGCGAACATTTTACGAAGCCGTCAGTTTTGATGGTCTCTCAAAGGATCTCGTAACGTGAATACCCCTTCACGCAGTTACAGCGCCACCATGGCCGCGGAGCTTTCGGATGTATGTGACGTGCTTCAGAAAATTGCATCCGGCGATCCCTTTGTCCGGATTTCCGAGGCATCCGATATTGAAATTCTGGTCCGATTAAAAAAGCAGGTCAATCTTACTGCCCAGAATCTACTTGAAATTGTAGATCTTTCCCACGAATTCGCTATCGGTCTTGCCGAGCATTTCGATGTGCTGAGCCGGGTGGCGGGTGGCGACCTTTCTGCGCGTGTATCTGGTTCTTCTTCGGTGGAACTGCTCGAATCTCTGAAAATAATCACCAACCAGATGATAGAGAACATTTCTCTCATCATGGCAAAACGGCAGAACTCCGAAGAAAAATACCGGGCGCTTGTGGAAAACATGCAGGATGGCGTTTTTATTTTGCAGGGTAAAAAGTACCGGTTTGTCAACGAGTCCCTCGCGAGAATGCATGGTTATACGGTCGAGGAAATGCTTGAAATGGACTCTCTTTCGCTGGTGGTGCCGGAACATCGTGAACTTGTGATAGACCATTACCGCAAGCTGCTGGCGGGGGAACCGGTTGAACGCGAATATGAGTTCGACGTTCTTCACAAGGATGATGGCATTCGTCGCACCATCAACCTGAGCATGAGCGTTTTCACCTTTCAGGGGAAAATTGCTGCACTGGGAACCGTCAAGGATGTCACCGAGAGGAAAAACGCAGAAACGGAACGCCAAAAGCTGGAACATCAGCTCTATCAGGCGCAGAAAATGGAAGCCGTTGGCACGCTGGCAGGCGGTATCGCTCATGATTTCAACAATCTGCTGATGGGCATTCTGGGAAACGCTACGCTTGCCCGAATGCACATGGATTCATCCCATCCCGGTTACGAACGGCTGAAAAACATCGAGACCTATGTTCAGAGCGGTGCGGAACTCACCCGGCAGCTTCTGGGATTTGCCAGAGGCGGTAAATTCGAGGTGAAGCCGACCAATCCCAATGAACTGATTCGGCAGACCTCGGAAATGTTCGGACGCACCAAAAAAGAGCTTACTCTCTTTCCGAATCTTCAGAATGATATCTGGATGATAGATGTCGACCGAAGTCAGATCGAACAGGTGCTGATGAATATGTATGTCAATGCGTGGCAGGCCATGCCTGGCGGCGGCAGCCTGTATCTTCAGACAGAAAATGTGATTCTCGACAGCAGCTTTACAACGGTATTTTCCGTAATTCCTGGAAAATATGTCAAAATATCCATTACCGATACTGGGATGGGTATGGACGAAAATGTCCAGAAACGGATTTTTGAACCGTTCTTCACCACCAAGGAAAAAGGTCGTGGAACCGGTTTGGGGTTGGCGTCGGCATACGGCATCATTAAAAATCACGGCGGCTTTATCAACGTATATAGCGAAAAAAGCAAAGGTGCTACGTTTACGGTATATATCCCGGCGTCCGATCAAAAAGCAGGAAATGATCCTGCACCGGCTTTGCCGCAGATACAGAAGGGCTCTGGAACGGTTCTGCTGGTGGATGACGAAAAATTGATTCTGGATATTGGTGTCCAGCTTCTGGAAAGTCTCGGATATCAGGTAGTCACAGCGTCCAACGGAAAACAGGCCATGGAAATTTACAGCCGTTGCCGGCAGCAGATCGTTCTGGTCATTCTGGATATGATCATGCCGGTCATGGGGGGCAGCGAGACTTATGATAAACTTAAAGCCGCGCATCCGGATGTCAGGGTGCTGCTGTCCAGCGGTTATTCCATGGATGGGCAGGCCGCCGATATCCTGAAACGGGGTTGCAATGGGTTTATCCAGAAACCGTTTAACATTGAACAACTGTCCAGAAAAATTTCAGATATCCTTCAGACGCATCCAATGAATTCTGATTCACCCTTATGACAATACTGGTTTTGCCTCTTTTTCCGGATTTCCATTCTATACACGTTTCAAATATATGAAGTTACCAACCTGATTTAAAAGAATATTTATTTAAATTAGCTTTCATTGAATGTTTCTCTTGACAGGTAAAGCCGTACTCTGATAAATGAATGAATACTCATTCATATTTGGTCGGATTCGTATTTTGGCAAATGGCTTCGTATAATGCCAGTAACAGGATGGTAAAGCCGTCCGTCTCCCGGAAGAATCCAATATGAACATAACCATTCAGGAGGGTATTATGAGCAGAAAAATCAGAAAAGCCGCAGTGATCGGCTCCGGCGTAATGGGCAGCGGCATTGCCGCGCTTCTTGCCAGTGCCGGCGTCAAGACGCTGCTGCTGGACATTGTCCCATTCGATTTGAAGGACACGGAAAAAACCAATCCGGCCGCCAGAAACCGGATCGTCAAGGCGGGACTGGATGCGATGTTAAAGTCCAGGCCGGCGCTTCTCATGCAGAAAAAAGATGCGGATCTGATCACGATCGGCAATATGGAAGATGATTTTAATAAACTGGCGGACTGCGACTGGATTGTTGAAGTCGTGGTAGAAAATCTGAAAATCAAGCAGCAGCTTTTCAAACGCATCGAACCTGTCCGTAAAAAAGGCAGCATCGTTTCATCCAATACATCGGGAATTCCCCTGAAGGCCATGTCCGAAGGGCTGAGCCAGGAATTCCGGCAGCATTTCCTGGGGACGCATTTCTTCAATCCCGTGCGGTACATGAAACTCCTCGAAATCATTCCGGGTGCGGAAACCCTTCCTGAAGTCCTCGACTTTATGGCAGATTACGGAGAACGCATTCTGGGCAAAGGCATCGTATGGGCCAAGGATACGCCCAATTTCGTCGCCAACCGGATCGGCGTACAGGGCATTGTCAAGGCCATGCAGATCATGATGGAAGACGGTGTCAGCATCCCCGAAGTGGATGCGCTGTTCGGGCCTGCGATGGGGCGTCCCAAAACCGCCATGTTCAAGACCACAGACCTTGTGGGGCTGGATACGATGGGCCATGTGGCTGCCAATACCTACAGCCTGGTCGAAAATGACGAAGCCAGGGACAGCTTTATCATCCCGGATTTCGTCAAGCAGATGATCGAAAAGAAGTATCTGGGGAACAAGACCCAGGGCGGATTCTACAAGACCGAGCTGACGCCGGAGTGGAAAAAAGTCCGCAAAGTCATCGATCCGGCGACACTGGAATATGTGGAATATGCGCCGGTGGAATTTCCCTGTCTGGCGGCCGCTAAAAAAGCCAAAACCCTTCCTGAAAAAATCAAGGCCGTTATTTACGGAGACGACAAAGGCGCCCGTTATGCCTGGAAAGCCCTTGCTTACAACCTGATTTACTCCGCCAACCGGATCCCGGAAATCTCAGATACCATTGTCGAAATTGACAATGGTATGAAATGGGGTTTTAACTTCAGCATGGGGCCTTTTGAAACCTGGGATGCCATTGGCGTTGCCGAATCTGTCGCCAAAATGGAAAGAGACGGCATGGCTGTGCCCGCCTGTATCCGAAAAATGCTCGCAGCCGGTCATACCGCGTTTTATAAAACCACGGACGGAAAACTTCAGTATTATGATTTTGCGTCAGAATCCTACAAGGATGTCGCGGTCAGCACCAATGTGGTTTCTCTGTCTTCCCGGAAAGCTGCCGGCAATGTGGTCAAATTTTGCAAATCCGCATCGCTGGTGGATATCGGAGACGGGGTCTTTTGCTGCGAATTTCACAGTAAAATGAACGCCATCAATGGCGAAATTGTCGAGTTTATGGGGCAATGCGTCGATTATGTGGATGCCAGTGGCATTGGTCTGGTCATTGGCAATCAGGCCGGCGGCATGCCGGGCGCTTTTTCCGCCGGTGGCGATCTGGCGTTTATGGCGGCTCTGGCCAAAGACGGTAAATATTCAGAGATCGATGCATTTCTGGCAATGGGTCAGTCCGGAATGCAGAGAGCCCGCTATTCCAGTTTCCCGATTGTGGCGGCGCCTTATGGCATGACACTGGGCGGCGGGTGTGAGGTTTGTATCGGCACTGCCGATAAAATTGTCGCTCATGCGGAACTCTACATGGGGCTTGTGGAAATCGGCGTGGGGCTTCTGCCTGGTGGCGGCGGCTGCATGAATCTCTGGAAGAAAATGACCGCCAATATTCCGGAAGCTGTTTCGGATATGGATCTGGCCAAGTATTTTATCCCAACCTTCATGGCGATTGCGATGGCCAAAGTGTCCACTTCCGCGGCGGAAGCACGCGCCAACGGATTTCTGGGTCCCAATGACCGGATTGTTTTCAACCGGGATTATCTGATCGGTGAAGCCAAGAAAGAAGTACTTAAAATGGTGTCTGATGGCTATGCGCCGCCGGCCAAACGCAAGCTGAAAGTGTTCGGTGAAGCGGGTCAGGGCATGGTAAACGGTGAACTCTTCAATATGCAGAGCGCAAAATTTGTCAGCGAATACGATGTATTTCTGGCCAAACGTATTGCCTATGTCATCAGCGGCGGCGATGTGAGAACCGGCAGCGAAGTGGATGAAGAAACCATCCTTAAACTGGAACGCGATGCGTTTGTGGATTTCTGGAAAGAAGAAAAGACCGTTGCCCGGGTGGAGCATATTCTGAAAACCGGCAAACCGCTCAGAAATTAATCATATCAAAGGAGAACTATCATGAGAGATGCATATATAGTTACATCCGTCAGAACTCCCGGATGCCGGAGGGCTAAAGGAGGATTCAAGGATACACGGCCGGAAGACCTGCTGTCCTTTATTCTGAATGCAGCTATGGACATGACCCCCAACCTCGAAAAAAAAGACGTTGACGACTTGATGATCGGCTGCTCTTTTCCTGAAGCGGAGCAGGGGCTGAACATCGGACGGATTGCGTCCCAAATCGCGGGTTTTCCCGCAGAAGTCTCAGGCGCCACAGTCAACCGCTTCTGCTCTTCAGGGCTGGAAGCGATCGCCCTGGCATCCCTGAGAGTCATGTCCGGCTGGTCGGATGTGGTGATCGGCGGCGGCGTGGAATCCATGACCTATGTGCCGATGGGCGGCAATCTGCCCAGACCTCATCCGCAGCACAGCCGGATTCGCGCCGATCTGTACGCTTCCATGGGTATTACTGCGGAAAATGTCGCCAATCGTTACAAGGTTTCTCGTCAGGAGCAGGATGAATTTGCGGTTCAGTCTCACATGAAGGCTGCGGAAGCCAGAGACAAGGGGCTGTTTACCGAAATCGTTCCAACGCCTGCGGCCAAGTTTGTCAAGCAGGCCGACGGCACCTACAAAAGAGAAACCGTAATCATTTCGGCGGATGACGGTATCCGGGAGACCACTACGCTGGAAGGGCTTGCCAAGCTGCGACCGGTGTTTGCCGCGAACGGTTCCGTTACCGCCGGCAACTCCTCGCAGACCACCGACGGCGCGGCAGCCAGCATTATCATGAGTGGCGACCGTGCAAAGGCTCTGGGGCTTAAACCCATCGCCAAAATTAAATGCTATACCACAGTGGGCTGTGAAGCCGATGAAATGGGCGTTGGCCCCCGGTATGCCATTCCCAAAGTCTTGAAACTGGCGGGAATGGATATCAAGGATGTGGATCTGTTTGAAATCAACGAGGCGTTTGCATCCCAGGCCATTTACTGCGTCCGGGAGCTGGGAATTGACATGGCCAAAGTCAATATTCACGGCGGCGCTGTCGCTTTGGGACATCCGCTGGGATGCACCGGCGCCAAGCTCTGCGCTACGCTTTTGGCCAACATGAAACAGCGCGGTGTCAAATACGGTGTCGAGTCTATGTGCATCGGCGGCGGCATGGGCGCGGCAGCTCTGTTTGAAATGTGTGATTAATCATTGTGATGATGTGCGAGGCGCGTGATCATGCGCGCCCCGTACTTATTTCTGTATCCGACATGGTAAAATGGCGCTGAACGCGCTCCATGACTGCCTTTGTGGTTTTTTCTTTAAGGATATTGCTGACAAAACCGCAGGATTCGGCAAGGTTCAGAGAACGGATGGTCCGCTTTGCCAGCGGAATCGCATGGGGGGTCATGCTGAACTCCTGAATCCCCAGTCCTATCAGCATCGGGAGGTGCACGGGGTCACCCGCCATCTCGCCGCACATGAACACTTTCTTGCCTTTGGCGTGGGCGGCGTCTACCGTCTGTTTCAAAAGCCTCAAAATTGCCGGGTGCAGCGGGCTGTACAGATACGCTACGTCCCGGTTGCCGCGATCGATGGCCAGTGAAAATTGAATCAAGTCATTGGTGCCGATGCTGAAAAAATCCACGGCGTCCGCCATGACATCCGCCAGTATTACGGCGGATGGCACCTCGATCATGATGCCAATTTCGACGTTCCGGTTATGGGGCGTTCCTTCCTGCAGCAGTTCTTCAGAGACCGTGTTCAGCAAGTTTTTGGCTTCCTGAATTTCCTCGAATCCTGAAATCATGGGAAACAGCACCCGGACATTGCCGTATGCTGCGGCTCTTAAAATAGCCCGAAGCTGCGTTTTAAATACCGGCAGATGTTTCAGGCAGTACCGGATTGCGCGGAGCCCCAATGCCGGATTGTCCTCGACGCCGCCGGACGGATGCTCCAGCGCCTTATCGCCGTTGATGTCCAGCGTCCGGATGGTGACAGGTCGTGGTGACATGACTTCCACCACATCTTTATATTTTTCGAAGAGCTCTTCTTCGCAGGGAAAATCCGGTCTGCCCAGATACTGGAACTCCGTGCGATACAGCCCGACGCCATCGCCGCCTCTGTCCAGCACAGAAACAATTTCTTCCGGAAGTTCGATGTTGCCCATCACAAAAAAACGGTGACCATCCAGGGTGACCGCATCCAGATGGCTCTGCCGGTTCAGCAGCGACATCTGTGCCTCGTACTGAATGCGGCGCTCTTCATAAGACAACAGCGTTTGTTCCGAGGGGTGAATGATCACGAGTCCGGAAATGCCATCCACAATCATCAGATCGTCATTGCAGACGGATCGGGTAGCGCATTCCAGACCGGAAACCGCAGGAATTCCCAGGCTGCGGGCGATGATGCTGGTATGAGACGCGCTGCCGCCCTGATCGGTGATAAAGCCCTTGACGCGTTCAAGCTGAATCTGGCTGGTCTGGGCCGGGGATAAATCCGGCGCCACCAGAATCACCCGTTTGTCAATGCTGGCGATATTGACCTGGTCTGCACCCACCAGGTGATGAAGAATTTTGTCTGAAACATGAACAATGTCCAAAGCCCGCTCTTTGAGATAGGGGTCCGACATGCTCATAAACATGGCTTTCAGGGAAGACGCCACCTTTTTGAGCGCCCACTCGGAATTGATGTGCTCTGTTTCGATGGTTTCAATGATCTTGCCGTACAGCATCTTGTCCTTGAGCAGGATGACATGGGTTTCAAGGATGTCTGCGTGTTTGCGTACTGCATCAGGGGTATTTTCAATAATGGCGCGAAGCTCGTCCTTGGCCTTTTTGACGGCCTGCTTGAAGCGTTTGATTTCCACCGGGACCAGGGATGTCCGGATACGGTATTTTTCGACGATATCCAGGCCGTCAAGCTCCACCAGATAGGCCTTCCCGATACATATCCCCGGAGAGACGCCGATTCCGTCCAGAATCATTTCCTGGTGTTCCACATTGTTCATGACAGTTCTCCAAAACCGTTTTCCGTCAAGGCGAAAAGCGCATCCAGTATGTGAGCATCCGCCTGATTTTCCACAGAGAAGCGAATCTGTGAACCCTTGGGACAGTAGAGAGAAAGAATATCCAGAATACTCTTGGCGTTTACCTGCTCATTGTCGCAAATCATCCAGACGCCGGAAACAGCGCCGGCCGCCAGTGTGGCAATCTGCGCCGCGGGTCTGGCATGAAGTCCCAGTTCGTTTGTCAGTATGACATCTTTTGAAAGCATAAGGGTGAAGTGAAAGCAATGAATGAAGACGGCTTCGTAAAAAGTTCGCACGCTGCGGCGTTGCGCCGCATCTTTCGTCATTGCAGCGTACAACAAGTACGCTTCATTCCTTGCGGATTTGCGCGCCTTGCCTGCGAACTTTTTACGAAGTCGTCCGAAATTCGAATTTTTATGAGATCATCAATGAATATATCGAAAGATTAAAAATGGATAACCGTTTATCATCAATAGCAATCCTTGTCAATGAATGAGCAGGCGGATAAGGCCCTGTCCCAGGGCGTTGATTCCGTGTAATCCTTGCTATACTTCAAGAGCGTTCTTGACAAAACAGCCGGAATTTCATTATGATTCTTGCCTGTTATGACGATGATACCATTTTCCCCGGATTTCGGGCGTGTCGCCCGCGACAGGCGGGTGGAGAACCTGCTGCGCGGGCATTTTTATGGGTCAAATTCAAGGCGATGTTACAGAAAAACATTATGAATTTACAATCTGCCAATACAACTCGAAACCTGTTTCTGGCCGGACTGAGCGGTGTCCTGATGACCGGTGCGTTTCCCAATATCGAATTCTCCGGGCTGATCTGGTTTGCGTTGACGCCGCTGATGATTGCCCTTCAGGAGCAATCCCCGGCGCAAGGCTTCCGGCTGGGATTTTTCGCCGGATGCGTGCATTACACGACCTTGATGTACTGGCTGGCTTATACGCTGATGACGTTCGGGCACATGCCATTTTATCTGAGCCTGCCGATTCTGCTGCTTCTGGTGGGGTATATGGCGCTCTATCCGGCAATTTTTGCGGCGGTTTTCTCATGGATTCACGATAGGCCCGCGGGCTGGCTGGCCATTCTTCCGGCGCTCTGGGTCGCGCTGGAATATGTCCGCTCTTTTTTTCTGTCCGGGTTTCCATGGGAATTTCTGGGCTATTCTCAGTACCGGCATATTTATATGATTCAGATCGCGGATATTACCGGCGTTTACGGAGTGTCGTTCCTGATTGCCGCTGTCAACACCGCGCTGTTTTTGCTTTGGCGCGGGTGGACGGAAAGGCATACTTCCCGATGTATGCTGCGACGGGCGGAAGCCGCAGGAGGCGCGGCCGTTGCAGCGCTGCTGGTGATTCATGTCCTGGCATACGGGCAGTGGCGGACGCATCTGCTGGATACCTGGATTGCCAAAGCGCCGGCTCCGGAATTCACGGTGGTTCAGGGCAATATTGACCAGAGTGAAAAATGGGATCCGGCGTTTCAGATTGCCACGATCGAAAAATACATTCGTCTATCCGAATCCGCCAAAGATTCAAGCGCCAGATCGCATCTGGTGGTGTGGCCTGAAACGGCAGCGCCTTTTTATTTTCTCAGTATGGCGGCGCCCACAGAACAGGTGATTGAAGGCATCCGGAAAACGGGGTGCGATTTTCTGATCGGCAGTCCTTCCTTTGTCCAGAAAGATGAAAACCATGTCAATTATTACAACAGCGCGTTTCTGATGTCTTCAAACGGTGAGTTTCTCGGAAAATATGACAAAGTGCATCTGGTGCCGTTCGGAGAATATGTGCCGCTGCATCAATGGTTTCCGTTTATCGGCAAGATGGTGGAGGGGGTGGGGGATTTCCGTTCCGGCAAGGAAGGCCACACCCTGGTCTGGGGCCAATATCTGCTGGGAATTCAGATTTGCTATGAGATGATCTTTCCGGACCTTGCGCGCAAGATGGTCCGAAACCACGCCGCATTCCTGATTAACATGACAAACGACGCCTGGTATGGTAAAACCAGCGCACCGTATCAGCATTTTTCGATGGCGGTATTCCGGGCTGTCGAAAATCACCGATCGCTGATACGGGCCGCCAACACCGGCATCAGCGGTTTCATCGATCCGGCCGGACGCATTGTTGCCACAACGCCGATTTTTACGGAAGCGGCTTTGACCCATGCCATGCCGGTGGTAACAATGGAATCGTTTTATACCCGGTATGGCGATGTTTTTTCCCGGATATGCCTGGGAATAAGTGTCCTGTTGAGTCTTTTCATATTTTTTAAAAACCGGCAGTGGGCCATCAAAAAAACCCCATTGCCCGTAATTTCCAATCCCTCAAATTAAATATAAAGGAGAGCCGTCATGTCTATAGAAATGAAACAGACGATTAAGGAATTGTATCAAAAATTGGAACCGCTGAAGGGGTATCTTTGACCTGGCTGGCAAGGAGAGACGGCTGAAGGAACTCGAGGCCATGATTGAGGCCAAGTCTTTCTGGGACAACCCGGAAAAAACCACGACGGTTTTAAAAGAGCGGACACTGTTATCGACGAAGATCGACAGCTTCACCGCATTGCAGCGCGATCTGGAAGACAGCGACGTTCTGCTGAATCTGGCCATGGAAGAATCCGATCCAGAAACGGTTGCTGATGTCGGCAGGCAGCTTGCTCAGATCGAAAACCGGATACAGACGCTGTCGCTCAGCCTGATGCTGGACGGAGAAGATGATGCGAACAACGCCATCGTATCCATCACGGCAGGCGCCGGCGGCACCGAGGCTCAGGATTGGTCTGAAATTCTGTTCCGGATGTACGCCCGCTGGATCGAACGCAAAAATTTCAAGATGGAAATCCTGGATTACCAGCCTGGAGATGAAGCCGGACTGAAAGGCGCCACCTTTACGGTTACCGGCGAATACGCCTATGGCTATCTGAAGTCCGAGAACGGCATCCACCGGCTGGTGCGTATTTCACCGTTTAACGCCAACGGAAAACGCCAGACATCATTTTCTTCGGTGTTTGTCTATCCGGAGTTGAGCAGCGAAATTGTGGTGGATATCGACGAAAAAGATCTCCGGATCGATGTTTTTCGGGCCAGTGGCGCGGGTGGTCAGCATATTAACAAAACCAGCAGCGCGGTTCGCATCACTCATCTGCCGTCTGGTATCGTGGTGACGTGTCAGCAGGAACGTTCTCAGCATCGCAACAAGGATATGGCCATGAAAGTGCTGCGCTCCCGGCTGTATCAGCTTGAAAAACAAAAGCAGGACGACAAGCTTCAGGAGATGCACGATACCAAGGATGAAATTGCCTGGGGCAGACAAATCCGCTCCTACATTCTTCACCCTTACCAGATGGTCAAGGATCATCGGATCGATCTGGACATCGGGAACGCTCAGGATGTGCTGGACGGTGCGATTGACCCGTTTATCGAAGGCGTCCTGATGGCCGGAAAGTCCAGGGGAGTGAAGTAGCGTGGATACGCTGGAAATCATTGCCGCCTATTATCCGCCGGAATCCGCACGATACCGGATTCTGGTGGAACACAGCCGGCTGGTGGCGCAAAAAGCGCTTGCCGTCGCCCGTGGTCTCCATCATCTGAATCCGGACATGGAATTTATTCATGAAGCAGCCATGCTGCACGATATCGGCATTTTCATGACCCATGCGCCGGAGCTGGATTGTGACGGAGATCTGCACTACATCTGTCATGGATATCTGGGCAGGGCGCTTCTGGAGGAGGCGGGGCTGCCAGAACACGCGCTGGTTTGCGAACGTCATGTCGGTGTCGGAATCACGGCGGATGACATCCGGAAAGAGAGGCTGCCGCTGCCGCTTCGCGATATGACTCCCCAGAGTCTTGAAGAGCAGATCATCTGCTATGCCGATAAATTTTATTCCAAAAACGGCGGCGCTCATCCGGCTCAGGAAAAGTCGCTGGGCAAGATCATTTCAGGCCTTTCCCGGTTTGGGCCCGACAAGGCGGAGCGGTTTCTGGAGTGGCGCCGCCGCTTTGAACCTCATTTGTCAAATAGCGACGATTCTGTTGAGGGAAATGATCTGAACGGTTCATGACGGGATAATCACCGGGAATCACTGCACGTCCTGTCTCAGTACGCTTCAGGGAGGATACGATGATGTCTGGGGGAAGGTTTGGCGGTCAGACGAGTTCCATAATGCGCTGCTTTCTTGTCTGCGCAGGGTTTATGTTGTGCATCCATACCGGTGCGTGGGCTGCCGGCCCCCCTTCGACCGCTTTCGATATCCCGCCAGAGCTGTCTGTCTGGAAGTCCTGGGTGCTGTACGGCATGGACGAAAATCGGTGTCCGGACCGGTACGACGATGCGGGCGCACCTGTCTGCGCATGGCCGTCCCGGCTTACGGTTACGGCAGATGCACATTCCGGGACATTCGATCAGCAGTGGACGGCTTTCAGGGACATGTGGGTGCAGGTACCCGGCAGTCTCGAATGCTACCCGAATGACGTGAAGCTGGACGGCAATCCCGCGCCGGTGATGTTGCGGGATCAGAAGCCGGTCATACGACTGCCTGAAGGCAGTCATCATGTGACAGGCGTTTTTGCCTGGAAAGACATCCCCGAAACCATTATGGCTTCTCCGGATACCGCGCTGGTTTCTCTCCTGCTGAATGGACAGCCTGTGGCGCAGCCCGTGCTGGATGTTTCCGGCCGTTTGTGGATTCAGCGGAAGGCGTCTGCTGCTGTTCAGGAAAACCGGATGGATGTCCGGATATTTCGCTTGCTGACAGACAGTATCCCCATGATGACGACCTCCCGACTTCGGCTCGATGTATCGGGTCAGACACGGGAGGTCCGTCTGGAAAATGTCCTTCTCCGGGGCGCTATTCCCCAGAAATTGACATCGCCGATTCCGGCGGGCGTCACCCCGGACGGTGTCCTGACGGTTCAGGTGAGGCCCGGCCGCTGGACGATCGATATCGAAAGCCGCATGGAACATCCTGTGGCGCAGATCGCTGCGGGCGCCTGCAAATACGGTACGGAAATCTGGTCCTGGGAATCCCGGGACGATCTGCGGATGGTGGCCGTCAGCGGTGCGGCTGCCATTGATCCGGGACAGGGCGATGTACCGCCGGAATGGCGGCGTTTTCCCGCCTACCGGATAGTTCCCGAAACCACTCTTCACTTCCAGCAGCTCCGGCGGGGCGACAGCGACCCTGCGCCGGATCAGCTTCACATGACGCGCACCTGGTGGCTTGATTTTGACGGCGCAGGGTTTACGCTTCAGGATCATATCACCGGAACCCTGACACGCCAATGGCATCTGGCGATGGCATCGCCTGGCGTTTTGGGAAGAGTTGCGGTGGATGGTGTGGATCGGCTCATTACAGCACAACCGCCGGACGGCAGGCCGGGTGTCGAACTGAGAAACGGCCACGTGCAAATGGAAGCCGATTCCCGTATTTCCGGGCCGCTGCGCCGGCTTCCTGTCGCCAACTGGGAACATGTCTTTCAAACTGTTTCGGGCGTGCTGAATCTGCCGCCCGGATGGAAACTTCTTGCCGCCACCGGCGCGGATATCACGCCCCTGCCCTGGATTGAAAACTGGTCACTTCTCGATCTGTTTCTGGTGCTCATTGTTTCCATAGCCGTTTACAGGCTTCATTCACCGCTATGGGGGATTCTGGCGCTGATAACCCTTGCTTTAACCTGGCATGAACCTGGCGCGCCCCGGAATGTCTGGTTGAGCCTTCTGGCGGCGTCGGCCCTGCTGCGGGTGATTCCCGGCGGATGGATGCAGAAAGCCGTCCGGATGTGGAGCGGCGTCAGCATTGTCGCACTTGTGGCGATCGGTGTTCCGTTCATGGTGCAGCAGATTCGCATCGGATTGTATCCCCAGCTGGATATCCCCATGGAGCGATATTACAACGCGCCGGTGCCGGTTTCAGCGCCGGCGCAGAAAGCCCGCAACGCCAATCTTAAAGGTTCCGGAATGGATGGTGCGCCGCGTTCACTGCCTCTATCTCCGCGGCGGGATAAAATGGCTGAAGCCGTTTCGGGAATGATGATGGCGCTCAGCACGGCTTCCGCCCCGCCGGCTCAGGATCCGGACGCCCTGATTCAAACCGGCCCTGGCCTTCCCACCTGGAAATGGCGTTCTTTTGCGCTGAAATGGAACGGTGCGGTTGCGCCTTCGCAAACCCTGAGCCTCTGGTTGATATCTCCGGCCGTCAATCTGCTGCTGGCGCTGCTGCGGATACTGCTGCTGACGGCGCTTGCGGCAGGTGTATGCGGCGCGGATGCCTGGGCCGGACGGCTCCGCTTGAAACGGTTTGTCGCGGCAGGGATCTTTGTTTTTCTGATCTCGGGAATTTCGGCGTACGCCGCCGGTGCGCCGGGTAATGCAACACCCCGGTCTTTTCCGCCGCAGGAGCTTCTGAAAGAGTTTCAGACGCGGCTTTTGAAGAAACCAGACTGTTTTCCCGCCTGTGCGGATATGCCCCGGATGGAACTTCAGGTGTCGCCGACAGCGCTCCGGATTCTGATAGAAGTTCATGCGGCGGTGGATACGGCGGTTCCTCTTCCCGGCGCGGTGAAGGGGTGGCGTCCGGATACGGCGCTGATCGATCAAAAACCGCTGGGAGCGCTATTCAGGGATACGGCCCAAACCTCTGACAAGGATTCAGCCAAATCTCCGGCCAAATCTCCAGACGGTCTGCTGTGGGCGCTGATTCCGCAGGGAGTCCACCATATCGTGTTATCCGGCAGTACCGGCAAACTCAATGAAATTCAGCTTACGCTGCCTGTCAAACCCCGGCAGGTGACGATATCCGGCAGCGGATGGGATGTTCAAGGCATTCAGCCCGATGGTCAGATATCCGGAGGCGTTCAGCTTTATCGGACGGAGCCACAGAAGTCATCCGGCGATGTTCCGGTTACCGGCGCGCTGCTGCCGCCGTTTTTTCAGGTGCAGCGGGTGCTGCGTCTGAATCTGACCTGGCAGGTTCTGACCACCGTCACACGGATGACGCCTCCGGGTGCGGCCGCCACCCTGCAATTACCGCTCATCGCCGGAGAATCCGTCGTCACGCCGGGCATTCATGTGGATCAGGGGAAGGTCATGATCAGTTTCGATCCGGATACACGGGAAGTTCGTCTGGAGTCCCGTATCGAGACGTCCGATCATCTGTCCTTGACAGCACCGGACGCCGTTCCCTGGACCGAATCCTGGACGCTGGAGGCAAGTCCTGTCTGGCATTGTCGTTTTTCCGGAATTCCGCCGATCCACCATCAGGATACTCAGGGACAATGGCAGCCGGAGTGGCGGCCCTGGCCCGGAGAACATATGGAAATCCAGGTTTCCCGGCCCAAAGCGGTTCCCGGTGTTGTTGTCACGATAGACAGCGCGCATCTTCGCTGGACGCCGGGAGATCGCCTGAACGCCGCAGCGCTTTCTGTGGTTGTGCGCACTTCCCGCGGTGGTCAGCACACGCTGGAATTACCTGAAAACGCCCTTCTTCAGAAAGTTCTGATACAGGGCCGGCTGGAACCCATTCGTCAGAAGGGCCGGCAGGTGACCGTACCGCTGGTTCCCGGAGTTCAGACCATCGTCCTGGAATGGCAGGAGCCATCGCATCTTTCCGTATCGTTTCATCCTGCACCGCCCTCGATAGGTGGCCCTGCGGTGAATGCGGACGTCGTTGTCCAGATGCCGGAACACCGGTGGATACTCTGGGCGTCCGGCCCTCGACTGGGGCCTGCGGTGTTGTTCTGGGGATATCTCATTGTCATCCTGCTGGTAGCGGTATTGCTAGCGGCGACATCCATCACACCGCTCCGCTATTATGACTGGCTGCTTCTGGGGGTTGGGCTGACCCAAATACCGCCGTTCATGGCAATGGGGATTGCCGGATGGCTGCTGGCGCTGGGTGTCCGGAATACCATTGCGTCTCAGGAATCACCGTTCCGGTTTAATCTGATTCAATGGCTGCTGCTTCTGTGGTCTGCCTCGGCGCTCGGCGGGCTGTATATGGCGGTTGAAAACGGCCTGATGGGAATTCCGGACATGCAGATCGCCGGAAACCATTCCACCGGCAGGCTTCTCAATTGGACCCAGGATCGTATCGCAGGTCTTATGCCGGATATCCGGGTTATCAGTCTTCCGCTGTGGGTATTTCATGTCCTGATGCTCTGCTGGTCGCTGTGGCTGGCGTTTTCTCTGCTGACATGGCTCAAGTGGGGCTGGCGGTGTTTCTGTAAAGACGGCGTCTGGAAAAAAGTGGATATCCGCTGGAGAAAGACAGATCGTTTCACCGATCGGGGCGATGGGCAAATTCCATCCTGATGGAAGGATGCAACGTAAAGTCGAATTTCGGATGGCTTTTGTAAAATGTTCGCAGGCAAGGCGCGCAAATCCGTAAAGGAATGCAGCGCAACATGCAGACATTTTACAAAGCCATTAATGCTATTCAGGAATGAGATGTCAGGACTGAATGCTGTCTAACTGTTTGTTCTCTTTAAACAGCACGCTTTTCAGCCAGTCAATGCCAAAGCCCAGAAGTGCAACGTCATCCACGGATATCTTCTCCAGCGTCTGCGCGTCCACAGGGAAGCGCTTGAGAAATGAGCTTTCGAGAACAAAATTTCGAAACCGGTCGATATCGTAGCTGGCCATAAAGAACAGCTCCCTGGCTTTTTCCGTGAGTTGAATATTCATAGGAAAGGAGCGCTTGCGAACTACCATATCCGTCCAACTGGCGTTGATCTCATCGTGGATATCCACGCCCTGATCCCGGCGCCACTCCTTGATTGTCCAGTTTTTATCCTCTTCGAATCCCCGGCAGTGGGGTTCTTCGATCATGAAATAAAAACCGTCGTCATCAGCGCCTTCCTTGTGACTGAGCGATGCCACGCCAACCGGGTAGTAGCGGCAGGCGGTGGGCCGGTCGGCATATACCAGGCAGCCGTCTTCCCGCACAAAGGGGCAGGATTTCTGTTCGTCATCCAAAAGTTTTAGGAGCACCAGCGGAAGGCCCGTTTTTTCCAGCATCTGCGGCGTGGTGTAAAGCGCCAGAAACTGATCGGACGGCAGGTCCAGACGTTTTTTGAGCAGAATAACATCATAGGGCGTCAGAATGATGTTAATGCCCCGGCAGCACCGGGTAAAGCAACTGACATCTTTATGACAGCGAAACGTAAACCGGCTCTCCAGCCCCAGACGTACGGGCTCGATGCGGGCATTCAGTTCTTGATCATCAAAATTCATGAGATAAATCCTTTTTTTTACGAATTCGTCAAAATTGATGAGGCTGATTTATATCAGGATGCCATGCAAAGTCAATGTAAATGGCTGATTGTAAAATGGACTGCTTCATGATAAAGAACAAACGCTGTTTTCATGACAATTAGGAAAGTCGGTTTTCGGACGACAGCCGTTTGCAGACATGATTGTCACCGGTGTGATATTTCCGGTGAGGGAGGCTCCCATAGACATCATTGCTTTAAAATCCGATATGCAGGCCAGGGCCAATTCCCTTAGACATCAGGGGAAAACCATCGCGCTGGTGCCCACGATGGGCTATCTTCACGAAGGTCATCTCTCGCTGATGCGACTGGCCAGAGACATGGCGGATATCCTTGTGGTCAGCCTGTTCGTCAACCCCACTCAGTTTGGGCCCGGAGAAGATCTTGCGGCCTATCCCCGTAATTTTGACCATGACCGGGAGCTGTGCATGGGTGAAGGCGTGGATATCCTCTTTCATCCGGAGGCCGGAAATATTTATGAGCCTGGATTTCAGACCTTTATCAGTCTCGAAAAACTGCCGGTCTATCTGTGCGGCGCCTCCAGGCCGGTTCATTTCAGAGGTGTGGCGACCATCGTCACCAAGCTGTTTAACATCGTTAAACCCCATGTGGCGGTGTTTGGCCAGAAAGACTATCAGCAGCTTATGGTTATCCGCCGGATGGTGCAGGATATGGACATGGACATCCGGATCGTCGGCGGTCCCATTGTGCGGGAAGCGGACGGGCTTGCCATGAGTTCCCGCAACGCCTATCTGAATTCATCGCAGCGTCCGGCGGCGCTGTCGCTTTCCCGGTCGCTGCAACAGGCTCAGGCGCTTCTTGAAAGCGGTCAAACCGATGTTGCCGCCCTGATAGCGTCTGCGTCGCATCTGATTCTGTCTTTTCCGGAGACGGCTATAGACTATGTGGCGATATGCGATCCGGACACTCTCGAAAATATCAAAGCTGTTACCCTGCCTGCCCTGATGGCGCTGGCTGTAAGAGTAGGAAAAACCCGTTTAATCGACAACACGATGCTTGTGCCGCCGCAATCGGCGACGTCTTGACAACCAAGGAGATTCCATGAGCGAAAAATTCTTTTTTACATCTGAATCCGTTACCGAAGGGCATCCGGATAAAGTGGCGGACGCCGTATCCGATTCCATTTTAGACGCCATTATTGGTCAGGATAAAAACTGCAGGGTGGCCTGCGAAACGCTGGTGACGACCGGCCTGGTGTTTATTGCCGGAGAGATTTCCACCTCCTGCTATGTGGAAATGCCGGAGATCGCCCGAAACACTATTCGGGAGATCGGCTATCATTCTTCCCAGATGGGTTTTGACTGGAAAACCTGCTCGGTGCTGACCAGCATTGACCATCAGTCCCCGGACATCGCACAGGGCGTGAATATCGGCGAAGGGCTGTTCAAGGAACAAGGCGCCGGGGATCAGGGGCTGATGTTCGGGTTTGCCACCGATGAAACGCCGGAGCTGATGCCCATGTCTATCATGTATGCCCACAAGCTCTGCCAGCGGCTGTCAACGGTCCGGAAAAACGGAAGTCTCGATTTTCTGCGTCCGGACGGCAAATCCCAGGTGACCATCGAGTATGAAGACGGCGTTCCCAAACGGGTGGACACCATCGTCATCGCGGCTCAGCACAAGGCCGATGTCGTGTATGAAGATCTGAAGGAAGCCATCATCGAAGAAGTCATCCGCAAGGTCATTCCCCGCAACATGATGGACGGCGATACCCGCTATTACATCAACGCCACCGGAAAATTCGTTATCGGCGGGCCGATGGGCGACTGCGGCCTTACCGGACGCAAAATTATCGTGGATACCTACGGTGGACAGGGAAGCCATGGCGGCGGCTGCTTTTCGGGAAAAGACCCCTCCAAGGTAGATCGCAGCGCTTCCTACATGGCGCGTCATGTCGCTAAAAATATCGTGGCTTCCGGCATCGCCAAAAAATGCGAAATCCAGATTGCCTATGCCATCGGCGTGGCCGAACCCGTATCCATCATGATCGACATGATGGGAACCGGCCTGATTCCCAAAGAACGAGTCAAGGAAATCATCCTGGAAGTGTTTGACTTGAGGCCGGCAGCCATTATCGAATATCTGGATCTGCTGCGTCCGATTTACAGAAAAACCGCCGCATACGGCCATTTTGGAAGAAATGAACCTGAATTTACATGGGAGAATACCAGCATTGCCAGCGTGATAAGAGAAAAAGCCGGTATCTGATAACACCTTTGTGATTGTGGTGGTTTCTGTCTTCCATGTTTGATGCTCTCGTAAAAAATTGAATTTCGGACGGCTTTGTAAAAAGTTCGCAGGCAAGGCGCGCAAATCATGAGGAGTGAGGCGTACTTATGGTACGCCGCAACGACGAAGGATGCAGCGCAACGCCGCATGCGGGCTTTTTACGAAGCCGTCATGTTTCGTGTATTTCGTAATTTAAATGTGTTACAGAAAAAAGGAGAATCCTTCTGTGCGTGATCTTGATCTTTCGCTTCCATACAAGGTCGCCGATATTTCCCTTGCGGATTTCGGCAATCGTGAAATGAAGCTGGCAGAAAATGAAATGCCCGGGCTGATGGCCGTCCGGGAAAAGTACGGCCCGTCCAAGCCTCTCAAGGGCTTGAAAATCATGGGAAGTCTTCACATGACCATCCAGACGGCCATGTTGATCGAAACCCTTAAAATTTTAGGAGCAGAGCTTCGCTGGGCGACCTGCAATATTTTTTCGACGCAGGATCACGCCGCCGCCGCTATCGCCCAAAACGGATCCGCGGCAGTATTTGCCTGGAAAGGCGAATCGCTCGAAGAATTCTGGTGGTGTACGGAGCAGGCGTTGCTCTGGCCTGATGGCACGGGGCCGGATCTCATCGTGGATGACGGCGGAGACGCCACACTTTATGTCCACCAGGGCGTTGCTATTGAAAAAGATCCGTCTCTGCTCGATCAAACCTATGACAGTGCGGACATGAAATGCCTGATCGCCCGGATGAAAGCCAGTCTCCAGAGAAATTCCCGGTTGTGGACATCTATCGCCGCCAAAATCCGCGGGGTGTCCGAAGAAACCACGACCGGCGTTCACCGCCTCTATCATCTGGCCCGAAAGGGTGAGCTGTTGTTTCCGGCGTTTAATGTCAACGATTCAGTCACCAAATCCAAGTTCGACAATCTCTATGGCTGCCGTGAGTCTTTGGCGGACGGCATCAAGCGGGCGACCGATATCATGATTGCCGGCAAGGTGGCGGTGGTCTGTGGATATGGGGATGTCGGCAAGGGATGCGCTCAATCCATGCGGGGCTTCGGCGCGCGGGTGATCATCACGGAAATCGACCCGATCTGCGCGCTTCAGGCCGCGATGGAAGGCTATCAGGTCATGACCATGGAAGACGCCGCCGCCATCGGTGACATCTTCATTACGGCCACCGGGTGTTATCACGTGATTACCGGAGCGCATATGGAGCAGATGAAAAATGAGGCCATCATCTGTAATATCGGCCATTTCGACAACGAAATCGATATGCGGTATCTGGAATCCAGTTCGCGCTGCGTCAAGACCACCATCAAGCCCCAAGTGGACAAGTGGACGCTGGAATCCGGCAGATCCATCCTGGTCTTGGCGGAAGGTCGGCTGGTCAACCTGGGATGTGCTACCGGTCACCCCAGTTTCGTGATGAGCAACAGCTTCACCAATCAGTGCATGGCGCAGATCGCGCTGGCCACCAAGTCGCATGAAACAAAGGTCTATACCCTGCCCAAGCTTTTAGATGAAGAAGTCGCGCGGCTGCATCTCGGCAAACTGGGGGTGAGGCTGACCCAGTTAACGAATTTTCAGGCGGATTATCTGGGGGTTCCGGTCGAGGGGCCGTTCAAGCCCGATCATTACCGGTATTAATGACGCGGTCAACGGAAGATGTCCGGGCGCTATTCTGGCTTCCAGATATCTTCCGTATCATCTGGCGCTGTTTCATTGGTTTTCATCCAGCAGTGCCCGCGCCACCCGGATGTCATACGCCTGCGCGGGGTCAAAATGCTTCTGCGTATTCATCTGCGCCGCTTCCAGGATGGCCTTGTACGGCACCCAGCCGTGAGCGTTCCAGAGTCCAGGATCGTCCTGGCGCCACATTCTGAAACAGATAACGCCGTCGTCATCCATCACATACATGCGAACATGTTTGTTGTCCGCAAAAGGGTAATAATAAAGGCCATTTTCGTCTTTCATACAGATAGCGCCATATCTCTTTTCAGTAATTGTTTTTGGGGAATGTTCCTGTCTGTTACCATATCAGAAGCGCGGATATGGTGTAAAGGGTTTTGAGAACTTCTCCGATAGAGGCTTTAAAGGATTTGTCATGCAGTTTTTCACGGATCCGGGCCCGATCCTGGGTATCGTTATCGTGGTGTCAAGCGTTCTTGTGTCTGTTACCGGTGTTTGTATCGTCCGGCGACAGGTGCATTATTCCAAACTCAGAGAGGACCATGAAGCCGCCGGGTTCGTCTATTCGATGATCGGGATGGTATATGCCGTTTTGCTCGGATTCATTACGATTGTTGTTTGGCAACAGTACCGGGACGCCCAGAACCATGTACAGCACGAGGCGGTGCGCATCAGCAATTTACTGCGAGACGCTCAGGTCTTTCCCGAGTCGGTAAGAAATGAACTCGAAGCGAAGATTGTCACGTATGTAAAAGCGGTTATCTCCGATGAATGGCGCGCCATGTCGCAGCATCGAATAAGCCCGGTAGCCAGCAAAGCCTACGAAGACATCTGGAATACCGTATATCGAATTCAGCCCCAGACAGAGCGGGAGCGAACTTTTTATCGGGAATCCATAACCCGCCTTAACGATCTGGGCGCTATCCGAAGGTCGCGCTTGTTGAGCAGCCAGTCCAGGATTCCATCCTTATTGTGGATACTGCTGATTTCAGGCGCTGTCATATGTGTGATGTTTACCTACATGTTCAGCGCCAAAAACACATGGCTGCATATGGCGACTACAGGCGCTCTGGCTGGTATCATTGCGTTCATTCTCTTTTTGATCCTGACGTTGAGCTGCCCATTTTCAGGGAGTTTACGCATCGGTCCAGAACCTCTGGCAGGCGTACTGCAAATGTGGAAACATCATCACCACATAGCTGTTCCGCATTGACCGGGGGGCTTTGAACTTGACATCCGGGTTCACCGGCGGCTATTGTTGCAAAAAATTTTCAGACCGAAGATCGTAAAATCGCCGTTATATTTGCTGAAACCATCTATATTGCTGTCAGGCGCGTGAGGAGGCCGTTTATGTCATCATCCCGTGAAATTGAAGCTATTCTCAACAATCCCGAAATACATCGTATCACCAGCAGAATGAATCCGGAAACGATGCGTCGTCAGGACATGGTTCCGGCGCTGTGCAAGGTGTTTTCTGCTTCAATGACCCGATTGCGGGAGACAGATGAGTTTGTATTTGATGTTGACAATGAAGCCCGGAAGCGGCTCTCCGAAATTATCGATAACCGGGTGCAGATCGTTGAAGATGCAGGGGATGCGTCGCCCGAAATTTCAGAAAACTGGCGTAAAAAACGGCGCATCGGCGTTGTATTCTCCGGCGGCCCTGCGCCCGGCGGCCATAATGTTATTGCCGGTATTTTCGATGCCGCTAAAAAAGCCAATCCCGATACCGAGATATGGGGCTTTTTAATGGGACCCGATGGCATTCTCGAAAATAGGGCTGTGGCGCTGACGGCGGAAAGGGTGCGGCGTTACCGCAATCTTGGCGGATTTGGCATGATCAAGACCGGTCGCACCAAAATTGATACGCCCAAAAAAATGTCGCTGTCGCGGGAAACCTGCAAGAAATTGGGACTCGACGCCCTGGTGATCGTGGGCGGCGATGATTCCAATACGAACGCGGCGTTTCTGGCTCAGGAACTCTATGCAGATGGCATTCAGGTGATCGGTGTTCCCAAAACCATTGACGGCGACGTCCAGGTGCGGGATGCCGCAGGAAATGTGCTGTGCGCGGTGTCGTTCGGGTTTCACTCCGCAGCCAGAGCTTTTGCTCAGGAAGTGAGTAATTTGTGTACGGATTGCAGTTCTGACATGAAATACTGGCATATCTGCAAGGTGATGGGCAGGTCGGCCAGCCATCTGGCGCTGGAGGTTGCGCTTCAGACCCATGCCAACATCACGCTGATCGGCGAAGATGTGGCCGGTTATGTGGACGAAAAACGAATCGAGGCTGCCGAAAAATCAGGAACTGTCGATTATACGGCCTATGGTATTACGCTGCGTCATCTGTCACGGGTGGTGTGCGATGCCATTGTCCGGCGGGCGGCGGTCGGCAAAAACTGCGGTGTGATGGTCATACCGGAAGGCATTCTGGAATTCATCAATGAAATTCAGGTATTCATTATCAAGCTGAATACCATTATCGGTGAGTACAACCGTACGCATGATACGGATTTTCATTCCGATTTTGTGCTGCTGGAAGAGAAAAGAGAATATCTCAGACGGCTTGCAAAGACATATTTCGAGTCCGGCAAGACCGTATCGGTGTGGAATACGCGAGATGACGATCTTTTCAACGACATTCCGGAATTTTTTCAGGAGGGACTGCTGCTGGAACGGGACAGCCACGGTAATTTCCAGTTTTCTCTGGTGGAAACCGACAAGGTGATCATGGGGCTTGTGAAGGATTATTTGGATATCCTCAAGGAAAATGGCATTTACAAGATGGGGATCGAGCGGGAATATTACCGCCGAATGCTTCTTGTCGCAGGTTTGGATCCAGATACTTACGGCCCGGTGCTGTTCAGGAATTACGGTGATGCGATGTATCTGCTGGTCAAGGAAACCATCATGTCCCTGAAAACGCTGAAACAGGCGCTGATCAGGGCCAACCTGATCGGCGAGGATCAGGCGGTGCCTCCGGCGGTTGAGAAAATATACAATAAATCCGTACCGCAGTTCAAGACACAAAGGCATTTTTATGGCTATGACGGCCGTGGCAGCATTCCTACAGAATTTGACTGCGTCTATACTTATAATTTGGGCTGGACAGTGTTCAGTCTGATTGCCAATGGCGCCACAGGGCAGATGGCCGCCATAAGGAATCTGGAAAAAATGTTTTCCCAGTGGGAGCCGGTCGGCGTTCCCATTGCTCCGCTGATGCATCTTGAAGAGCGCAATGGAAAACTGTCTCTGGTGCTTGAAAAAAGTCTGGTGGATGTGCAGTCTCCAGCGTTTCTGACCACCAAAGCCCTGCGTGAAAAATGGCTTTCCGCAATACCGGGAGATGATGACTACCGGATTCCGGAACCGGTTCATTTCACCGGGAATGTGGATGATGACCGGCCGCTGACGTTGCTGCTGAACGATATCGGAAAGCTGAATTGACGGCTTTGTAAAATATCCGCATGCTGCGCCAGCGCTGCATCCTTCGTCATTGCGGCGTACCCAAAAGTACGCCTCACTCCTCAGGCTTTGCGTGTCTTGCCTGCGAATATTTTACAAAGCCGTCCGGAAATCGACATTCACGGGCTATCTGAATTGACGACTTAAGCAACAGAAAGGTTTTCACATGGAAACGATGGATTCTTCATCCTTGAAGGGGCAATTTCTCATTGCCATGCCGCATATGAAGGACAGCAATTTTCTTCAGACGGTGATATGTCTTTGTGAGCACACGCCGCAGGGGGCTGTGGGTATTGTCATCAACCGTGTCCATCCGCAATTGACGGGAAAGACTGTTTTTGACGAAATCCGCATGGAATATTCACCCCAAAGCGCTTCTGTCCCGATTTATATCGGTGGGCCCGTGCGTATGGGGGAAATTTTTATTTTGCACCGGAAGCCGTTTAAATGGAAAGGATGTCTGATGGTGACGCCGACCCTTGCGATGAGCAACACACTGGATATTTTATCAGAAATCGCTCAGGATCGAGGGCCGGCATCGTATTTGATATCGCTGGGATGTGCCGGATGGGGACCCGGACAGTTGGATGCCGAGATTCAGGACAATGTATGGTTGACCAGCTCGATATGGGAAGATGTCATTTTTGATGTTAAGGCCGATCAGCGATGGAATGCCGCCTTGAAAAAGTTAGGCGTCAATCCGCTGCTTCTGTCTTCTGTCGCAGGTCATGCATGATGATTGACGGCTACTCATCCTTCTCTTGATCGGGTTTATCGTCTTGAGCGGGTTCTTCTTTCGATTTTGATCTGGGCTTCTTTTTTTTCAGACATACCCTGTCTTTCCGAACAAAGGCGCAGAGCTTGGGATTGTAATATTCTTTGCAGTTCAAGGGATTATACAGCGGGCATTCAGGATTTTTTTCTGACATCGTTCAAGTTCTCCCCATCGTCATGTTCCTCACAACATATCATAAATACATAGCGTTTACAAGATATTATGTCTGTTGTTCATATCTGGGCCAGACTAAATCGTTTTGACAATGAATCAAATAACATGTAATTTACTCCGTCCGACAGCTCGCTGAGGACTGTCATGCTCTGGTCACAGATATCCGATTCCAACTGCTAAAAACGAGTTTCTCTGGTCGCTGGGAACGATATATACCCGCTTGAAAAATGCGGAGTTTGAGGTATCCATCGAAAGCAATGAGTTCATTTCATACACATAAAGAAACGCTGCTGCACGCCGCTGAAGATGTAGAGGTATTGTTGCAGAAAGCCAGATCCATGCCGGGGATTTCCAGAACCATGAGAGATGACTGGGGAAAGACATGTCATCATATCCATCGCCAGGTATCGGAAGATATGGTGCGGGTGGCGGTGGTGGGTTCCATAAAATCCGGAAAAAGTACATTTATCAACGCCTTTTTGAAAGGAGACTATCTCAAAAGAGGTGCTGGTGTTGTGACGTCCATTGTCACGCGGGTGCGTAAAGGAGACGGTCTCAAGGCGACGCTGTATTTCAAGTCCTGGGATGAAATCAATGCAGATATCGCCCACGCCATGGTGTTGCTGCCGGGTATGACCGCAGAATTGGAAACAGCGCAATTTGATATCCGGGATGCAGAATGCAGGACGGCGCTTCAGGAGGCGCTGAACGGTCTGAATCCTGAAAGCCTGGTGTGCAACAACGGCACCCGGAATGAAAACTGCGTCCTGATGGCATCCTTTCTCAAGGGATTTGAAACGGTTCAGGACATTGTTTCGACGGAGACGGTGGTGCAGCAGTTTGAAGATGATGCCTTCGCGCGTCACCGCGATTTTGTCGGAGACGATGCCCTTGCAGTCTATCTGAAGGACATTGCTCTTGAAATCAATGCGGATTCTTTAGAAGACAATCTGGAGATAGCGGACTGTCAGGGAAGCGATTCTCCCAATCCGCTGCATCTGGCCATGATTCAGGATTATCTGCTGATGACGCATCTGATCATCTATGTTATCAGCAGCCGGACGGGGCTGCGCCGTGCGGATATCCGGTTTTTGTCCATGATCAAAAAAATGGGGCTGTTGGGTCAGATTCTCTTTGTAATCAACAGCGATTTCAGCGAACATGACTCGCTTGAAGGGCTTCAGACCATTGTCGACCGGACGCGTGAAGAGATATCTCTGATCAAACCATCACCCCGAATCTACACCGTTTCTTCGCTCTATAACCTGTTTATGGAACTAAAATCCACCCTGAGCGAAAAAGACCATATGCGTCTTCTTCAGTGGCAGGAAGAGCGGGAGTTGACGGCGTTTTCCGATGAGGAAACCACGCGGCTCATGGCGGGTTTCGAGGCCATACTTTCTCATGAACGTTACACGCTGCTTCTGATGAACCCGATTGAGCGGCTGCATGTCGTATTGAGTGGCGTGGAACACTGGATCGATCTGAACCTGAATATGTTAAACCGGAATACGGCCAGTGCTTCCGAAATGGTGGGAAAGATTCAGAGCCATCAGGGTAAACTGCTTCAGTTGAAGAACATGATGAAAAGCACGCTGGATGGCGCACTGCAAAAAATAAAGCAGGAACTCAGATCTGATGTGGACCGATTCTTTGATGTCCGGTATGGAAACACCGTTACCAGTGTCATTAATTTCGTTCATCAGCATGGGGTGGATGTTGAACGATATCAAAATGCCTCCGGAATTACCAGCTTCACGCAGACGCTATATCTGGTGTTTCAGGATTTCAAGCACGGAATCGACACGTTTTTAACGGAATCCATCATGCCGGAAGTCATTCGATTTGTCCGGGAAGAGGAACTGAAGCTTTCCGAAACGCTGCGGGCGGTTGCCGTTCCCTATGATGATCTGTTGCAGGACGCCCTGACCGAGTACGGTGCATCCATGAGCCGCCTGGGTTTTTCACCGGTCCAGGCGCAGAGGGATGCGCTTCGGATTCCGGAAATAGATGTCATCAAAACCCAATCCTGCCTGAAGCTGCCGCCTGCAGGCGTTACCCTGCGGTATTCCGCCCGGATTAAGAGCGAGGCGGTGATGAAGCTGGGGTGTTATACGGTGATGACGTTTATCAAGCGGCTTTTGAAAAAATCCATGCAGCATCAGGCTGAAGATCAGGCGCATGCTCTGAAAGACGGCATCGAGCGGATGAAGCGGGAAACCGGGAAATCCTTGCAGTCTCATTTCAAGGATTATCAGGAGAATATCAAGTTTCAATACATGCTTAAGCTTGCCGACGCCGCTTTTCAGTCGCTTTTTGACTGTCTGCTCGACAGGTTTCATGCCTATGCCGCAGACATCTCGCAGATTGTCGAATGGGCGGACAGCCATCAGAGTGACAAGATGCAGATATCGAAAACACTGAACAGCCTGCGTCAGCAATTCAGAGCCATTGCGGAGCGAATTCAGGATATCCGGGAGCAGATGGCGCTGCGGTGATTCAGTAAAGAAATCTCCGGTTCAATCCGCTTATGCCCGAATCACCGTAATAGCCAGGCCTGCTTTTGTTTTGGCGGATTCGGTGTATGTCCGCTCCTCGATATCGGGCTGACCGCTTCTGCGATCAAAGATGACCAGCCATCCCGAATCCAGCGACAGCCCCTGCAAATAGCCTTCGATCTGCTTCAAGCCTTCAGACAGCGGATCCGGCTTGCGGTCTCGCCATACCTTGAGTTCTATGGCCAGTTTTACGCTGCCATAGCGGATACATAAATCCATGCGGCCGCTGCCGATGGCGTATTCCCGGTCTATGACGCCGCCGCCATTCACCACCCGGTGCATGAAGGCCATCAGCACTAAATGCGGCGCAATTTCATGATAGGCGGTGCTGCGTAGCATTGGTTCTCCGTGCTGCCGCCAGAATGCCAGAAAGGACTCCAGCAGGCAATCGGTATCGAGGCTGCCGTCCGGTTTCAGCCAGGTGGGGGTAATCTGCGGCAGCGTATCCTGCGGCGCACCGGCCAGTGTCCGTGGAATCACTTCGCGGTATATCGGATTGGAGATCGTCAACCCGCCACTGTCCCGCCGGACCAACCCTAAATCTACAAGATACTGGCGGTCGTCATCCGATACGTCTTCACCGATGGTCTGTCCCGCCAGCATCGGCTCGATGATCCGGCGCACACGGGGTTCCATCAGCTTGTCGGCCAGTTGATCCAGATGCGTCACCCGATTTAGAATCAGGTGTTCTTTGGCATTTAAGATCATATCTGCCGTGATGGGAATCGCACGATTGCGGCCTTCCTTCATTTTAAAACAGGCTTCATACGCCAGGGCATTTACCAGCCAGGGCTGACCATTGGTCAGTTGCCATACCCGATCGGCGGCTTCGGGTTCAAACACCTGACCGGTCTCGATCGTGTGGGCGTTCAGCAGCGTCTTGACTTCCTTTTCCGTAAAATCGCCCATCCGGAGGGATTCCGATTTGATATTGAAAGCGCTGCCACCGGTAATCACAGCCTTTTCTTTGTCCGAATGAATCCGGTAATCCTGAATGTCCCGGACGCCGCATAAAATGACGGTCTGGGGAAACAGCTTCGGACGGTTGGGATAACCTGCCCGCAATTGCCGCAAAAGGGAAATGAGCGTATCTCCGACGAGGGCGTCCACTTCGTCCAGAATCAGCACCGTCGGAAGATCGGATGCCTGACACCACAAGGAAAGAAATTGTTCAAGCGCCACCAGCGCCGATTTTTCTGAAATGATTCTTTGCGCCATAGACTCACAATGTTCATCCTTGAGTACCCGACTGGCTTGAATGGCTATTGTCTGAACGACTGCGACAATGCCTTCATCCACATTTTCCCGAGCTGCCTGCGCGCCCTCGATATTGGCGTACAGCGCACGGTAAGCGCCTTCCTGATTCAGATACTCCATGAGCGTCAGAAGGCTGGTGGTCTTTCCGGTCTGACGGGGGGCATGCAGCAGAAAGTACTTTTCTTTGGCTATCAGATTCAGAACCTCATTCAGGTCAAACCGCTCCAGCGGCGGCAGGCAATAATGCTTCTGACAATTGACCGGGCCTTCGGTGGTAAAGAATTTCATAATGTTGCCTCACTCTTCTTGCCGGTTTTTATTTGTTCCCTGTTCCTGTCGTTCTGCTGTTCGCCGGTATTATCTTTGCTTCCCTGGCAGGTCGAATACGCCTTTTCGAAGCGGCATATCCCATTTGCCTGGAAGTTTCATCCATCCGGGATTGTTTGTAGGTTCAATCGATTTCTAAAAGGTTGCAGGCAGGGGGGTATAACATTTCACCTCAAATACGCTACCACAAGCAGCATAGGAGTGCAAACATCATCAGGAAAGATTGACGGCTTCGTAAAATATCCGCATGCTGCTTCATCCAACAAGGCACTTAAAAAAAGTTTGCTTGACGTTTAACGCTGTGCGTTATATCTCATAGTCCATGATCAAGACCTTCCATTGTAAGGATACACAGGCATTGTTTGAGGACAAATGCCCTCGTCGATTTAAGGCGATCGTCACTGTTGCTGAGCGCAAACTGCAAATGTTGGATAATGCCTATGCACTCGAAGACCTTCGTGTTCCACCGGGCAACAGACTGGAAGCTTTACATGGAAGTCGCAAAGGCCAATGGAGCATTCGCATCAATGACCAATGGCGCTTATGCTTCCGCTTCGAGGACGGTAATGCCTTTGATGTTGAAATATTAGATTACCATTAAGGAGATTGAAAGATGACGCCGACAAATAAAATGCGTCCCATTCATCCTGGCGAGGTTTTACGTGAAGAATTCCTTTTGCCCTTGGAAATGAGCGCTCACGCGCTGGCGCTGGAACTAAAAGTACCTGCTCCGCGTATCAACGAAATAGTGCGTGAACGACGTGCCATTACACCCGATACGGCTCTCAGGTTGGCACGCTACTTTGGGACAACGCCGCAGTTCTGGCTGAACATGCAAACCAGTTACAATTTAAAAATTACTGAACAAGGGATAGGGTCGAAGATTGCGGAAGAGGTTCATGCCCGGCTTGTTGCCTAATTTCTGTAGTCAAGCTGCCCCCAATCCGTTCAGTAAGGAAAGAATTATGAAAGCCAAGTAGCGACAAGCGACCGGTATTTGAAGACGGATTTGACAAAAAATAGTATGCCGTTAGCAAAAATTGGCATTTTCGCGTCATAAAAATGGTTTTATTTTTGGGGTGGATTCGTGCACGTTTGTGAGGTGTTCACTCCAAATCGCTTTACCGGCATAACATTAGGGAAGGATGTTGGGTTTAAACTTTTATGGCATGTTTGTTGCTTTTGAGAAGTTGACCAAAAGGATTGTGATGTATGGCTCTTATTCGGCCATTCATTATGCGCCATTCATTATTTAATACAAGGAGGTTTACCATGTTTCAAAAACACACCAATGAAAAAGGTTTCACCCTGATCGAACTCATGATCGTTATCGCCATTATCGGTATTCTGGCGGCGATCGCTATTCCCAACTTTATCGCTTATCGTAACAAGTCTTACTGCAGTGGCGCTGAGGCGGACGCCAACAACATTGCATCTAAACTTGCCAATTATTTTTCAATTGCCACGCATACAGCAAAACCTACAACAGCCAATTTGAGTTTATCGCTGTCTAACGGTAACACGGCAACTATTATATCATCAGATATAAATAGTAACATAACCATCCAGGTTACAGATGCTAGCACCCGTTGCCCAACGGATTATCGAGCAGCGCAGTCTAACACCACTTCACAGAGCTACTGGAATACTTCGGCAACAGCCCCTGTATACACAAAAATCATGAAACCATAATCGAAAATAGTGATATCTAAATTTGGAAAAGGGGAGAGTTATCTCCCCTTTTTGCTTGATGACTATATGTGTCGTGTATTGAAACACTACAGGCTGATTTATAAAAAAAATCTGGATAGTTCCATTAAGCCTCCTATCTTTTCCCGCCCGCTTCTCATTTATCTGATACTTGTGTACGCAACGCTCAACGCTTATGTGGGCGTCACTTCTTTTGACTTTATCAATTATGACGACAGGCCGTATGTCACTGAAAACAGCCATGTCCGCAATGGGTTGGCAGGTGATAATATCCGATGGGCGCTCACAGCAACCAAAGAGTCCAACTGGCATCCCCTGACCTGGATATCCCACATGGCCGATGTGCAACTTTTCGGGCTGAATCCGGCCGGTCATCACTTCACCAATGTCGTTTTTCATATAATAAACGCTATACTGCTCCTGATGGTCCTCATGAAGATGACCGGGGAGCTGTGGAAATCCAGTTTTGTCGCCTTTCTCTTTGCGCTTCATCCCCTTCATGTGGAATCTGTGGTCTGGATTGCAGAACGTAAGGATGTGCTGAGTACGTTTTTCTTTTTGCTGACGCTGCTGGCCTATACCGGATACTGCCGAAAAAAGAGCTGGAAGCCGTATCTCCTGGCCGTGTGTTTTTTTATCTGCGGCTTGATGTCCAAACCCATGCTGGTGACATTGCCGTTTGTGCTGCTGCTTCTGGATTACTGGCCGCTGCAGAGATATCGCAATACATCTGCAAGCGGTGCGTCTCTTCGGGTAGTTCCTCTTTTTTACCGGTTTTTCATTGAAAAAATACCATTTTTCATTTTAACGATATGTTCCTGCATCATTACTTATATCGTCCAGAAAAATGGAGGATCCGTTGACAGTATTCCTCTTTTGACTCGTATTGAAAACGCCTGTCTTTCCTATGTAACCTATATAATTAAAATGGTTTATCCTCACGGACTTGCCATCTTGTATCCCTTTCCACAAACCATTTCTGTCTGGAAGGCGGTTGCAGCCGCTGTCTTTATCCTTGCCGTGACGGTGTGGAGCGTCTGTAATATCCGAAAGAAACCCTGGCTGGCGGTTGGATGGTTCTGGTACCTGGGGACTCTGGCGCCGGTGATCGGGTTTATTCAGGTAGGGGTTCAGGCAATGGCGGATCGCTATACCTACATCCCTTTGACGGGACTGTTTATCATGGTAGCCTGGGAAGTACCGGAGATGGTGCGAAATTGGCGTTATAAAGCAATAAGTCTTTCCATCAGTGCAACTGGTATCATTATTGCTTTGGGAATAACGACATGGGGACAGGTGCAATACTGGAAAAACAGCCAGACAATTTTTGAACATGCTCTTGCCGTCACTTCCGGAAATTATGTCGCCCATAACAACCTGGGGGTAAGCTTACTGGCGCAAAAAAAGTTGGATAAAGCCCAAGAACAATTTTCAGAGGCAATACGTATCAATCCAGGGTATTTTTTCCCGCGTTACAATCTGGGATTGTTATATTATTACAAAGATAATATGAAAAAAGCCATCGAATGCTATCAACAGGCGATGCGTATGGATCCTCGATATGCGGATGTTTACTTCAGCCTGGGGCAAGTATATTATGCGGAAAGAAAATTTGACAGGGCAATCGCCTATTATAAAACTGCGTTGAAACTATCTCCTGATTCAGTAGATGCCAGAACCATGTTACACCAGGCATTAAAGAGAAAATATAGTATCCGGCATTGATATGCTTCTTTGAAATAACGTGTAACGTGCTTTGATGCGACTCAATACAGGATAGGGACTTTAACAGCATGCGATGCAATTACGAGAAGGGTTTCACTCTGATTGAAGTTATGGTTGTTGTCGCTATCATTGCTATTTTATCGGCAATTGCCATTCCCAACTTCATTTCTTATCGCAAACGGTTTTTCTGCATATCGGCAGAATCAGACGCCCAGATAATTGCCAACAAGATTGCCGACTATTATTCAATCGCTTCACATACCGGGCTTCCAATGGTATCTGATCTGAATAGAACGCCATCCACATTGTCCAACGGCAATTCGGTTGCAATCAGTGGAAATCCAAATGGTACGATATCAATCGCCGTTACGGACGGTCGTTCACAGTGCCCGACGGATTATCAGGCAGGCATGGGTTCGGATATCAGTCCAAATGCTTTTTGGAGCGGTGACGTTTCCAACGCAAAATTCACTAAACTCATCAGGCCGTGATAGAAAGTAGTTCATTTTCAAATGAAACCATCCACCAATCAATGCGGTTATTCGACTTCTGGCGTAATCAAAAAATTGACATTTGCTGCGATATTAATTGCGACGTTGTGTGCATATCTCTCCCTCGGCAAATCTGGCTTCGTCAACTACGATGACGATGGGTATGTCACACACAATCCTGTGGTTCAGGAAGGATTGACTTTTAAAAATGTTTTATGGGCGATGACGGCGACAGAAGCCTCCAACTGGCATCCGCTCACGTGGATATCCCATATGGCCGATGTTCAGATGTTCGGAATGCATGCGGGCGGCCACCATCTGACCAGCCTTCTGCTGCATATGCTGAACACGCTGTTGCTGCTGGTCTGGCTGAATACGATAACCGGTGAATTCTGGAAATCGAGCGTTGTCGCCGCCCTGTTTGCGCTTCATCCCCTTCATGTAGAGTCGGTTGCCTGGATTGCTGAACGCAAAGATGTGCTGAGTACGGCATTCTGGTATTTAACGCTGATTTGCTATACCCGGTATTGCCAGAAAAACTCCCGCAGACAATATCTACTGGCGTTGCTTTTCTTTGTTTTCGGTCTGATGGCCAAGCCCATGCTTGTCACGCTGCCTTGTGTATTGCTGCTTCTGGATTATTGGCCATTGCAAAGATTTTCTCTACCATCAGGAACTACGCAGGAAAATGCAGAGGAGAATTCGGCTACACAAAAATCAAAAATATGGCAGTTGCTTACTGAAAAAGTTCCGTTTGCGATACTGTCTTTGCTTTCATGCAGCATCACCTTGATTGCTCAAAAAAGTGCCATGGCATCAATTAATGACCTTTCGCTGTTTCCCCGAGTTGTCAATGCAGTGGTTTCATACACCGAGTATCTGACCAAAACATTTTTTCCATGGCCGCTGGCAGTATTGTATCCTCATCCTTTGAGCTTTCCTCCGTGGAAGGTTCTGGCTTCCATCTTTCTTTTTATATCTATTACCTTTTTGGCGATTCGAAGAATTAAAAGCAGGCCCTGGCTGGCTGTCGGGTGGTTATGGTTTGTGGGTACTCTGGTTCCTGTGATCGGGCTGGTTCAGGTGGGTAGTTTAGCATATGCGGACCGTTATACGTATATCCCTCTGACGGGAATTTTTATCATGATTGTCTGGCAGGTACCGGAAATGATTCAATGCCGAAAATATAAAAACATTGTATTGCCGCTGTGCGTTATCATGGTGTTGGGTGTACTGTGGGGGTTGACCTGGTTTCAGGTTCAGTATTGGAAAAACAGTAGAATACTTTTTGAACACGATATGAATGCTACTTCCGGTAATTTTATAGCACATAATAACTTTGGATGTGCATTGGGTGAAAATGGAGATACACAAGGAGCCATTCGTCATTTTCAAGAAGCCATTCGGATAAATCCGAAGTATCCTTACGCATATATCGGATTAGGCATTGCTGCTTACAGACAGGGGAAAATTCAGGAAGCTATCTCATATTATAAAGAAGGATTAACGCTGGATTCAACGTTGGAAAAAGCGGATTTCGAATTGGGAAACATATATCTTCTCAATCACCAAACCGGAAACGCCATCGTACAATATGCCAAAGCCATTCAACTCCGCCCAAACTATGTGGAAGCCATCACAAATCTGGGCATTGCTCTATATTTAACCGGGAAAGCAAAAGAATCACAGGCGCTTTTTGATGATGCCCTCCGCATCAATCCCGATTATGCCAGAGCTCAAAAATATCGGGCGAAATTTTTCCCAGAGAAAAAGTAATCTCCATGCTGAATGGTAAAATATGCGTTATCTGGCCGGAGAGAGATATTCCTATGATTAGAAATAACATTCTTGATCCAAATAAATCCAGGCGAAATCCTTCGTGAGGATTTTCTAGAGCCTTTGGGTATCAGCATAAACCAGCTTTCCCGGGATATTTCAGTCCCTCCTAACAGGATAAGTGAAATTGTAAATGGGCGATTACAGCTGATACGGCATTGAGGCTACAGCGATATTTTGGGATTGAAGCTCAGTTTTGGTTAAATCTGCAGACAGAATATGATTTGAGAATCATAAAGTGCAAAATTTGACGGCTTTGTAAAAAGTCCGCATGCGCTGCGCCATCGCTGCATCCTTCGTCATTGCAGCGTACCACAAGTACGCTGTAATGACGAAGGATTTGCGCGCCTTGCCTGCGAACTTTTTACGAGAGCATCAAAATTGCTTGAAGAATTTTTCTGCTCTGTGATTTCACAAATATATGGTAGCATTTTTTGATATCAAAACAAGAAAATTTTAAAACTATGGAAGACAGGGCTTAAAGCACGTCGCGGGACTTCCGCCCTTTGGACGCTTTCCCGGCTGTTCTTTTTGCTCTTGCCGGCGGACTTCATCTACGGCCTCATTGAGGACTTTTATCACATGAAATTTGATGCCCTCATAAAAAGTTGGTTTTAGCCTATTTTTACAGCAATAACATCTTGAATTTATTTGTTATTAAAAATCTGATTGCAGTAGCATTGTACCATTATCAGTTTCATTTGGTATCATTTGCAAAAATGTTTTATTGGGATTATTTTAATAATCGAGAAGATAGTGGCTTACAGCATGTTGGTCACAAAACAGCTGAGACTCGATTTTTGGCGAGTTTATTGTTGTTTTACTGTCTCTGCTTTGGATACCTGAACAAAGGAGTATGGGTTATGGATGAAGAACCGGGCAAAGTGATGGGATTGACATTGGATCAAAAAACGATTGATATTCTGGTTGCCAACATCATTCCCACATCGAAATATTTTGAGGCTCGCTTCAACCATCTTCAGTACCAGGTAGATGAATTGAAAGCTGGCCAGAAAAATCTGCTTGATGTTATGGACAAGCGCTTTGAGCAAGTTGACAACCGGTTTACAGAAATGAAAAGTGATATGGACAAGCGCTTTGCAGATATGCAATCCAACATGGACATGCGCTTTTCAGACATGCAAAATAACATGGAGATGCGTTTTGCAGAGGTGGACAGACGTTTCGAACAAATTGAAAAGCGCTTTGAACAGGTGGATAAACACTTTCAACAGATCGAAGATAAGCTAGACAAGATACTGGAACGTATTGACCGAAGAATTGATGAAGGTTTGCGTGAAAATCGGGCGCAGAGCATGCGTATGTTTACCTTTGCCATGACATTTTCCGCCATTTCCATGATTGGTCTGGTCGGAAAAATGTTGAAGTTGTTTTAAAATCCAATGCTGAACGATAAAAAAATCATCGTGGTGATGCCGGCTATGCCTGTTAACTGAGAATCAATATGAATCCCAGGTTATTACGAGGCTGTTTATATGCATGATCAGAATTTCAAAAATCTGATTTTAGACTACCCTGTGCAATCTCTCGAATTTTTTGCCAGCGAGGAAGCTGGAATGGATTTGTCGCAGGCCCGGATCATCCCACTGCGTCAGGAACAATTGATGGAGCGATTGGGAGATCGATTTCGGGAACTGGATACGCCGCTTCTGGTGGAATGGCCGGATGGCCGACGGGAAGCGCTTCTGTTTGTGATCGAAGAAGAGACGCTCAGCAGCAGATTTTCAATTCATCGGTTAGCCCGGTATTGTCTGGACATGGCGGAGTTGATGGAAACCGATCGTGTAATACCGGTGGTGGTTTTTTTACGTCCGGGAGACCACAGGAGAACGTTGCGGCTGGGCGGCAATCTCGCCTATCTGGAGTTCCGGTATCTGCTATGTGATTTGGGCAGATTGCCTGCAAAAATGTACTACAACAGCGCCAATATTGTCGCACGGCTGAACTTGCCCAATATGGCATATTCTCCGGAGGATCGCATCGAGATATACCGGGCAGCGCAAACGGGGCTTGTTCAGCTTGAAAAGAATCCGGAACGGCAGCGAAAATACGCAGACTTCATTGATTTTTATTCGGATTTGAACGAAGATGAGGTAAGTGTGTATCGTATGCGTTATCTGGTCAGAGAAGGAGAAGAAACGATGGGCCTGGTGAATGTGATCAAAGAAGAAGGACGACAGCAAGGTGTTCAGCAAGGGTTGCTGGAAGGCATTGAGGCGCTGCTGGAGATCAAGTTCGGTGAACGAGGGCTGCACCTGCTCTCGGATATCGAAAAGATACTGGACACCAATCGCCTGCGGCAGATCAAGGAAGCGATCAAAACAAGCCGGGATGTCCAGGACGTGGAAAATATAATCTGGCATTGAGCAGCATCTGCTCTAAAATCAAATTAGTGCAGGATGCCATCTCATATTATAAAATGAATTGTCGTTCGATCCAGACAAAAAGAAAATCCAATGCTGAACGATAAAAAAATCATCGTGGTGATGCCGGCCTACAATGCGGCGCATACGCTTCGTATGACCTATGACGAAGTCATGGCTCAGCGCATTGTGGATCAGGTTATTCTGGTAGATGACGGCAGTAAAGACGAAACCGTATCCATTGCCAAAACCCTTCCGAATACTCTGGTCTATCAGCACCAGCATAATATGGGGTATGGCGCCAATCAGAAATCGTGTTATGAACTGGCGCTGAAGGAAGGTGCGGATATTATCATCATGGTGCATCCGGATTGCCAATATACGCCGAAACTGATACCGGCAATGGCGTCGCTAATCGCCAGCGGTCTGTACGAATGCGTTCTCGGTTCCAGAATATTGGGAGGAAACGCATTAAAAGGCGGAATGCCGGTGTGGCGCTATGTATCCAACCGGTTTCTGACGCTGGTTGAAAATCTTTTTCTTGGCGCTAAACTTTCCGAATACCATACCGGCTACCGAGCTTTTTCCAGAAGTCTTTTGGAACAATTGCCCCTGAAAGAAAATTCCGATGACTTTATCTTTGACAACCAGATTCTGGCGCAGATCATCTGGCATGGCTATACCATAGGCGAAGTCAGTTGCCCCACCCGATATTTTGACGAAGCATCCTCCATTAGTTTCTCACGAAGCATTACATACGGTCTGGGGTGTCTGAAGGTGTCTTTGCTGTATCGTTTGGCTGAAATGAATATGGTTTCGACGCCGTTGTTTCCCAAGTTACCCTGATATATTGCAATCAATTACAATTTCTTTTTGTAACAAATGTCGATAATAATCTATTACAAAAATAGCATGCTTGTCTTGACTGTTCGGTCGTAAACATTCGGTAAACAGGTTTAGAATTTCGCATTATGTAAATAATTCATGATGGTTATGCGTATGCAAAAACCTGTTTACCGAAGGCTTGCGTTGAGTTCACTTTATTAGCTTGAAAATCGAGTGAAAAATCAAAATGAGGTTAATTATCTTTCGGTACTTTCGGTATGTGTAAAAACTCCGATGTATTGATTGTCGGTGCAGGTTTCTTTGGTGCGGTGATAGCAGAAAGGTTGGCCGTTGATTCAGGTATCAAGGTTTGCGTGATCGATAAACGCCCACACATTGGCGGAAACTGCTATTCGAGCGTAGATGACGAAACCGGTGTGGAGTGTCACCACTACGGTTCGCATATATTTCATACAAGCAACGAGCGCTGCTGGAATTATCTCCTTAATTTTACACAGTTTAATGCTTATCGGCACGTGGTGCATACCAAGTATCGCAATCAAGTGTACACCATGCCCATCAATCTGGGAACCATCAATGCATTTTACGGCTGTAACTTAACACCATCTGATGCGGCGTCCTTTATCCGGCACGAAGTTGAACGGTCAGATGTAAAACATCCTGTAAACCTGGAAGAAAAGGCTATCTCGTTGATTGGAAGACCATTGTACGATGCCTTCATCAAAGGCTATACCTTAAAACAATGGGAAACGGATCCGCGCGAACTTCCGGCTGACGTCATTACGCGCTTGCCGATGCGGTTTGATTATAACACGCGTTATTTCGATGATGTGCATGAAGGCATTCCCTTGAATGGCTACTCCCGCTTGTTTGAACGTATGCTGGATCATCCTAATATCGAGGTGTGTCTAAATACGAATTTTTTTGATCTGGGTGAACGGTGCAAGAATTATGAGTTGATCGTTTATTCCGGTCCGATAGACCAGTATTTCAATTACAGCGAAGGCCGCTTGAATTGGCGCACCGTTCGGTTCGATATGCAACGGCATGACTGTTCAGATTATCAAGGCTGTTCCGTGATGAATTATGCAGATTCATGGATACCCTTTACCCGAATCCATGAGTTTAAACACTTTCATCCTGAGCGCCAGCAGCTTCAAAGCACCATAACCTACACGGAATATCCACAGGCAGCCAGCCAAAATTGGGATCCATTTTATCCGGTCAACACCCCCCGAGATTTGGAATTATTACAAAAATACAATGTGTTGGCTCAACAGGAAAATAGAGTGATTTTTGGAGGGCGATTAGGATACTATCGCTATATTGATATGGATGACACGATTATGGCAGCTTTAGATTGTTATGAAAATGAAATTCGGTCGCGAATAGCACTACGGTTAATATGAGGTAACCAATGTCAAATAAAATATTTTTTCTCCGTCCTACCGTTATAAGTGCAGCCGTATATGCTGAATTGCTCGTAATTATGCCGGTCTATAATGAAGATGCCAACATTGAAAATGTGGTTAATGAGTGGATGCCAGCACTGGATTCGCTCGGTACTACCAGTCAGATGCTATTATTGAACGATGGTTCCACAGATCAAACTCTGAAGCGGATGGAAACGCTGCAGCATCAGTGGGGAGATCGTCTGCTCGTGGTTGATAAATTAAATTCTGGACATGGTTCTACTTGCCGTTTCGGATATGAAATCGCCACTTGCAGTGCATGTGAATGGATTTTGCAGATAGATTCGGATGGTCAGTGTGATGCCCGGTATCTGCCTGAATTTTGGTGCCGTCGCAAAGATAGTGAAGTGGTGATGGGTCTGCGCGTGCGGCGATGGGATGGCTTTCCGCGTATGTGCATCTCTTCGGTATGCCGTTGGATGTCTTCACTGGTCATTGGTCTGAATGTTCCGGATCCGAATGTACCGTATCGGTTGATGAGTCGTGTCGTGTTGCAGGAATGTATCCGAAAGGTACCTTCCAATTTCAATATTCATAATGTGGCACTTTCTTGCGTAATGTATCATTGCAAGAACATCCGAATCAACCGTGTTCCGATTGATTTTCGTGCCCGCGCTGGCGGCGAGAACAGCATCGATGTGCCTAAGGTAATGTCTTGGGGGGCGGCGATGACCTTTGAACTCTTGCAATTAAGGCGTTCGCTTAAAAAGGAATAGTTATGGTTCTATCGGAGAAGGCGGTCCGACGTCCAAGGCTGTTCCGAGATGATTCGTAATTTCTCATTGGGGGCGATCATCCCGACCATGATTGTTTACAATGGCATCAAGTTGGCCAACAGCCCAAAAAAGTTAACCAAACAGGGAAGATATGACAACAGATCACAGAATAAACACTTATTTTTTTATCGTACTTCTTGTGGGAATAAGCCTGAGATTGATTATGCCCCTTCGCGGGTATAATTTCGATGTACAATCCTATAGAATTGTTGCGTATATCGTAGCGCATGGGGGGAATGTATATGCTGAAACTGCTCGATACAATTATGGCCCTATATGGTTTTCAATATTGCATGCTTTAGATGTTATTCCTTGGCATAGCGCAAATAAAACAATTGAATTACATTGGAAAGTAGCTTCATTTCTAACGATGGTTGATGTTGGTATTTTTCTGATTTTTTTTAAGGTATACGGTGCTAAAATAGCAACGCTTTTTTTTTTAAACCCGATATCTATTATAATTACTGGATATCACAGTCAGTTTGATAATCTTTCGATATTTCTAGGTTTAATTGCAGTTGCTATACTTTCTTCTAGAAAAAATACTATTTATGTTTGGACGGGTTTAATAGTGATGGGGCTATCACTATCTGTTAAGCATATTTTATTTTTCTTCCCGCTCTGGTTGGCGTTTAAAGAAGATCATTGGTCGAGCAAAATATTATTTGTTATGTTACCATATACTATATTTTTTTGTGGTTTTTTGTTTTTTCTACCTGCTGGCTGGAATGGAATATTGAAAAATGTTTTTTTGTACCGTTCATTCAATAATGCGCCATTTTGGGTTATTTTTACCCCTTATCTGTTCTATAGCAATATAGTTCCTGCGTTTGTTCTTTTCTTACTATCACTTTTGATGCTCGGGTTATATTGGCGCCCAAAGAATATTTTAGATAGTTTTCAGTTATACCTAATTTCTGTGGTTGTTTTTTCATCAGCTATTGCTAATCAGTATTTGGCTATCTGTACACCTGCAATCGCCACGCAATGGAATTCAGCTTATGCGGGTTATACATTATTGGGCTTTATTTATCTTTTGATTACGGGCGCTGGATTACATATTAGTTACATTGGAAAGCTTTTATCATGGAATGGCGGTTACGCGTATTACTTCTTGATAGCTCTTTTATCACTTGGACTACTGATAAATTCAGTCGGATTACTTGAGTTGATTAGATATATTAAATCATTTTTTTCATGGTTATCAGAACAAATCTTAAATCAACTAAAAGTACCATGGTAACTGTAAATGAGTTTATCCCTACAATACAACTTAACAATTTTATGATCATATACTGTCAGGACGGATGATATTCCGGGAGGGGATTGACCATGAAAAAGCGCATCCTGTACGGTGTCGCCAATTATGAAGAGATCGTAGCCAAAAACGGCTACTTTGTCGATAAAACCCGGTATATCGAAAAACTGGAGGAGATTGAAGATCCGGTGTTCCTGCGTCCCCGGCGTTTCGGCAAGTCTCTGTGGTGCCGGATACTGGAGTGCTATTAAAGCATTCACATGAAAGAGCGGTTCGACGAACTCTTTGGCCATACCTGGATTGGACAGCATCCGACGCCGCTGAAAAACGTCTGTATGGTGCTGCATCTGGATTTTTCTGTTGTAGAACTGGGAAAACAACTGGAGGTCATTCAGTACAGTTTCAGTCGCATATGCAACGGCAAACTGGCCGGATTGCTCGGGCGGTACGCCTCCTGGATTTAGGAACAGGTTGATTTTGAAATGAGCGCGGCTTTGAATCTTGAAACCATTCTGCGCCAGATCAGCCAAAATCATCTGCCACCCTTGTATGTGATCATTGACGAATACGACAATTTCGCCAACCAGCTCATCACTGGCGGGAATATGTGTCGCAGTTGCCGGAAGCCATTTTTCAGCAGGTGAACGAAAATTTTTACCGCACCACGTTTTACGAGCTGTGCAGCCGCTATCTGTCCCGATGGCTGGCGTTTACGGTGGAGAACTCTTACCCCCAGGGCCGCAGCGATCTGGAATTTATCGGCAAGTTTCACGAAAAATTTGCGGGTAAGCGCTGGGTGATGGAGTTCAAGTACTTCTCCAACGCCGAGCTGGCAAGAATGAAAATACCCATCGGGGCGTTTACGCTGCGGGAAGAAGACACCGTTCAGATCAGGGGCTACGCCGAAGGATCCGGCAGCAAACTCCGGAATGCCGGACGCACCTGCATGTCATTTACTGCTTCGGCAATCAGGGGTTTCGGGTGTTCGAGGCGGCAGAACCGTGAAAATAACGGATATGGGGTAGTGAGATTTAGATATCAAGGACGCCTCCTATTTTCCTACATCGCTGCTTTCAATTTTTCTGCAATCCAGAACTTGATAAGGGATTGCCGGGTAACGCCGATCTTTCTGGCGGCGTGATCCAGACCATTGATCATCCATACCGGAAAATCGACATCTATCCGTTTTTGCTCCAACTCCGGCTGGTGAATGTTATTCGTGTCGCAATATTCTAAAACATCTTCACCGGATTCAAATTTTTTATCGAATTCTTCCGCTGTTATGCTTTTCATAAATGATCTCCTCGGACCTCCTGAAACGGCGAATAGAAATAATCCGGATGTTATTCCTCCTGATGGTAGTGATGGGCAGTCCAATATTTTCCGTCAATCTTTCCAATGGACAAAAGCCGTGGTTCGGCAATTGTGTTGGCCGATAGTTCTATAAGCATCGGGTCATCCCATAATCTTTGAGCTTCATAGAAATCGATTCCATGCTTTTCTTTGTTGGCCATACTTTTATTCAGGTCGAATTCAAATGTTGCCATTGCGTGATTCTTACCCCATGATAACGAATTGTCAAATATTTATTAACAGAGTCCCATTCGTCTCTATAAGTGACACACTAACTGCCATCAATTGCGTTTTTCATTGGATCCCTCTTGCGGCGGGGGAGAGCCGTCAGCAATTGCAACCGCTGTCTGCTGATATTTGACTTTTCTCTATAAAAAGGATACGGAATCCCGAAAATAGAGGGTTCAAGATAGATAATTTTTGTGATTGCATACACTGCGACCATAGGTGGATATTATGATCAACGGCGACTGTCATACAAAGTCCGAATGCTCTGTCACATCATGTGGATGTTCTACTACCATGAAGACAGGGGGCAGGTGTTCAGGCGGTCTGCTGATAGCCGTCATCTGTCTTCTCATTTATTCCAATACCTGGAATGCGGCATGGCATATGGATGACTTTCCGAATATTGTGAACAATCCCCTGCTTCATATCCGAGAGATTTCCGTTGCATCGCTGCTTAAGGCCACCAACCTTTTTCAGGATCAGAACGCCCTTTATTCAGGAATCTCGTACCGGCCGTTTTCATATCTGACATTTGCTCTGAACTGGTATGTCGGCGGCGCTCAAGTGTGGGGATATCACCTGATCAATATCGGTATTCACATTCTGTGCGGTATCGGCCTCTACTTTTTTTTGCTCACATTGTTTCAAACGCCTGCCCTGTCCGGCCGCTTTCAGGGCATGGAAAATGACATTGCCCTGCTGTCAGCCGTTCTTTGGGCTATTCACCCCATCCAGACGCAGGCGGTCACCTATATTGTGCAGCGCATGTGTCTGCTGGCGACGCTGTTTTATATAGCAGGCATGTGGTGTTACGTAAAAGCGAGAATGAACGTAAAACGACGGGGTCAAATTATCCTGTACTCCGGCTGCGCCCTGTGTTTGCTGTTTGGCATGGGCGCCAAAGAAAATGCGGTGTTGCTTCCCCTGTCGCTGGGGCTGATCGAGATCATATTTTTCCAGAGTTTTTCATTGCGGCGCCACTGGAAAAAATGCCTGCTGGCGGCAGGTATTGCAGCGGTGCTTACACTGGCGATGTCTCTGATATTTGCCGACATCATCAGGCTGGACCCCATGACCTTTATCCAGAAGCTTGCGGCGGTCCGGCCGTTTACCGTTACCCAGCGGCTGCTCACGGAGCCCCGCATTGTCGTCGGATATCTGGTGCAGATTTTCTTTCCGCTGCTCCGCAGTTTTTCGATAGAACATCCTGTCGTCGTGTCCACATCTCTGCTGCATCCTGTCACCACGCTGCTGTCGCTGCTGGCGATTGCAGGGCTTATCCTGATGGCGCTGTATCGGCTGAGAACCGCGCCGATACTGTCTTTCGCCATTCTGTTTTATTTCGTCAACCAGCTTATGGAATCTTCCATCATTCCGCTGGAGCTGGTCTTTGAGCATCGGAACTACCTGCCATCTCTTTTTATTTTTTTCCCGGTTGCAGCAGGAATCGTCTGGGGCATAGGATATTACCGCCGGAACCACAGACCAGTGATGATGGTAACCAGTATTGCGTTGACCACCCTGTTTATGATCGTATTTGGCGCAACAACGTATCTTCGAAACGCTGTGTGGACGTCTGAAAAAACGCTTTGGGAAGATACGCTTTTGAAAAATCCCGAATCCGCCAGGGGATATGCGGGGCTTGCTTATTATTATGGAACCACCGGGCAATATGACGCAGCGCTATGGATCAACAAAGTTTCCCTGTCCAAACAATGGGCAAGACACACATTTCCTTCCATTACACTGTATAATATGGCCAAAATATACACCTATAAACACGATTATGAAAAAGCGCTGTCTCTGTATGATCAATCGCTTTCCATTGATCCGAGTTATCTTCTGGCAATGTACAGCAAGGCGGAGTTGCTGGCGACGCTGGGACGATGGCAGGAAGCTGAAAAGCTTGCGCATGTGCTGGTTTCCAAAAAGGTAATTCCTTGGGATGACCTGAACCTGATGGGATACATTCTCCTGAAGCAGCATCAACCGGAAAAAGCGCTGGGGTATTTAAGGCGTGCTGACCTTATATCCCCTCAAAATCCGAAGATATATACCAACATCGGCGTTTCAATGACCCTGTTAAAACAATATCGGCGGGCGGACTGGTTTCTGATTCAGGCCAGTCAGATGGTTCCTGGAGATATTGTTCCGCTGCTGGCTCTGGTGGTCAATCACATTCAATCGCAAAACAAGGCGTATTTGAGAATTGACCTTGATCATCTGTTTAAACGGTTTCCCTTGGATGCTATTCGGGAGGCGCTTTTGAATTTGTCTGAAGACAAACTGCCGGTTTTTGCTCCAGCAGATGTCTTGTCTTCCGTGATTACTGAAAACCTTGAAAGCCGATATAACACATGGTTTCGATTCTGGAATAATCACTCCGCCACGAAATAGCTGGCGGCCGTTCGGGAGGCGCTGTCGAACGGCCATAGGTCGCGCGTGAAAAACCGTATTACAAGACTATTTCAGCGCCACCAATTCTTTGCTGAGAAGCCGGATGTGCCCCATTTCTTCCTTGATGATGGCGTCAATCCGGCTTTTACCCATTCCTTCCGGAACGACATCCTTCATTCCCAGATAAAAGACGATAGAGTCTTTTTCTGCTTCAATGGCGGCTTTTAAAATGTCTTTCATGGATTTCATGTTAATTGTCTTTTCAAAAAACACCCGGGTATCCGCCAGCGCTCGAAGGTACTGAATACCTTCATTTTCAGGATCGAACACGGTCACGGTTTTTTCTTTTTCGGACAGGGTGGCGCGCATGGATGCATAAAATTTTGCATGCTGCTCCTCCATCTGGGATAAATCTGTAAGGAGTTTCCTGGATTGAGGGTCTGCCACATTTTCCGATGCGGTCTTGTAAAATGCTACGCCATTACGTTCGATCTGTTCAGCCATTTCAAAAATATCATCTGCATTGAAATCAAAACTCATGGGTTGTTTCCTTTCGATATGGATTTGATGGCTTCGCAAAAAGTCCGGATGCTGCATTGCGCTGCACCCTTCGTCATTGCAGCGTACGACAAGTACGCTTCATTCCTCACGATTTGCGCGCCTTGCCTGCGAACTTTTTGCTTTGCCATCCAGTTTTTGACTTTTTACGAAGGCATTAGATTTGTCGCCAATTATAAAGACAGGAATGATTTTTGTAAAGGTATTGCAAGCTTCAGGAAGCGTTTTCGGAAGTCCGGGTTGATGCACAGGTTTTTCTTTTCTGGGTTGTGATGTTCTCTGCAATTGGTTATATACGTAAGAATTAGGTAATATTTTCACGGAAGGTTTCCGCTTGCTATCTGATTTTTACAGGTTGATCATGAACGATCCAAAACCCAATTCAGAACCGGATGCCCTTAAAAGCGCTGCATCCGGCTCTCGAATGCACTTCCTGAGACAGGTGTTTCGCCTTGTGGGGCCATATTGGAACTGCAAACACTGCTTTAAAGCCCGTGGTGCGATGCTGCTGCTGCTGTTGCTCACAATGGCGCAAGTCGGGCTCACGGTATGGGTCAACTACTGGAATAGGGCATTGTTCGATGCGCTCGAGCAGCACTCCGTGAGAGGCGTACTTCTGATGGTGGCGGTTTTCGCGCTGATTTTCATCATCACCATTATCGTTACGGCGGCGCATCTGATTATCAAACGCTGGCTGATGATCGACTGGCGCACCTGGCTGACCGAGCAGCTACTGGGAAGCTGGATGGAATCCGGTCGCCACTACCGGCTCCTTTTCAGTCACGCCGATCTCGACAACCCTGATCAGCGAATCGCCGAGGATATTCACATTGCAACAGAGGTCGCAATTGCATTGGGTCATTCGCTGATTTACTCGCTGATGACCCTGGGCCTTTTCATAGACATTCTGTGGTCGGTGTCAGGAACCGTTGCCGTTCCGGGCACCCATTTTCTGGTCAAGGGCTATATGGTGCCGCTGGCTTTTATTTACGCCGCCCTGGGCAGTAGTATCGGCTGGATGGTTGGTCGTCCCCTGGTGCGTGCGACAAACGCCTTACAGGCCGCAGAGGCAACATTTCGCTTCGGCTTGTCAATGGCGCGGGAGAATACGGAGGCGATTGCGCTTATGCATGGAGAGCCAATGGAACGCGTCCGCGCATCGACACTGTTTGCCCAGATCATTCGCAGTTGGAACAGACAGTCACTTGCATACATGGGGCTGGTCTCGTTCGGGGCGGGATACGGGACGCTGCTGCCGGTGTTTCCGATTCTGATCGCCGCACCGCAGTACATTCAGGGGGTAATGTCTCTGGGAGTTCTCATGCAGGCTGCACAGGCGTTTCAGCGGTTGACGTCTGCGCTTTCCTGGCCGGTGGACAATCTCGGTGATATCGCGCGTTGCCGGGCTTCAGCCGATCGTGTGCTGTCGCTCTATGAGAGCATGCAGCAAATGGACGCCGATACAAAAGAAGCGGAAAGTTCCCGCATTGCCATCGACAGATTGGATCGCTCACATCTGATTATCGAGGACCTCTGCATCGCCAGACCTTCGGGGGGCTTTCTCCTTGAACATTTCAGCATTGACATCCGCCACGGGGAACGGGTGCTGATCACGGGGGATCCCGAAGTGACAGGCAGTTTCTTCAAGGTGATCAGCGGGCTTTGGCCGTGGGGTAGTGGGCGGGTGCGGCTTCCCTTTGACGACAACATGCTGTTCGTTGTGCAGCGGCCGTTTCTGCCCGAAGGGGCTTTGCGTGAAACGCTCTGTTATCCGAAATCGCCGAACGCTTTTCCTGTATCTGTCTTACGTCATGCGCTCGAATGCGCCGGCGTTGCATGGCTCGCCTCGCGCCTGGATGAAAAGAACAATTGGGGCCATGTGCTTCCGCTACCGGCTCAGCAGCGGCTCAGTTTAGCCCGTGTTTTGCTGCAACGACCGGCATGGGTGTTTCTGGAAGAGGCTACCGACGCATTTGATCCCAAAGGAGAACAACTGCTCCTTGAGATGCTCTATCGCGAAATACCCAATGCGGCTGTGCTGAATATCAGCTTCCATCCGGGCCTCAAGCACCTGCACAGCCGCACGCTGGTTCTAAACCGGGTGCGGCAGAAGGCTTCGTAAAATGTCCGCAGGCTGCATCGTTGCGGATTTGCGCGCCCTGCCTGCGAACTGTCGAAGCCGTCCGAAATCCGGATAGGGGTGACGCACATACGGCGATGTTCATCGAAACTGCGATGGCAGCCAGCCCCGGTTAACGCACTCCCGGAAGCACCACTCCGGCGTGGTTTCTGTGCGATAGCTCCAGAAAAACCAGCCGCGATAACGTTCAAATGTCAAAAGCTGGGCAGCGCCATAAGCGCGATATGCAACATCCTGCTGGAACCTGTTCATACCCCGCAGCGCATGGTCAAACGGCCCCTCCGCCCATAAAGATACAACCTCCAGGTCCAGCCCCAGACTCCATTCGCCGACAATCGTGGGAAGCATCAGTTCGCGCCGGATATCATCGGATTCCTGACGCCATATGTTATCCGCTTTGTGAATATGGCCGTGTATGTCCATCTCGATTTCCGCCCGGTCGAAGCACTGATAGCGGTGGATGTCGTAGATCACATTCTGATATTGCGGCGGCTGCATGAAGCCCAGGTACTCGCGGTGTGAACGGAATCCGTCATGGAACACGATCGCCGCACGTTCCGGCGGACAGTGAGAGCGGATTGCCTGATACGCGCGCTGATAGTATGCCTTAAGAATCTCCGTGGGTACATCCCAGCGCGGTTCGTTGAGCAGTTGAATGCCGAAAAGGGCGGGTGATGAACGGTAGCGCTCGGCAAGCCGTTCCAGCACATCGACCGAGTGTGCGATGTATTCCTCTCGCGTGTGCCATTCACAGACATCCTTGATGCCGCCGTTGTCAAAACCATTCTGGCAGCCGGGCGCCGCGTGGAGATCGAGAAGGATGCAGATGCCGAACTCTTCCGCCCACCGGAACGCTTTATCCAGAACGTCAATACCGCCTTCGACGAAAGGATGCGGATTTTCCCCGTATTTGCTGTGATACGGGTATGGCGGGCCGAATATCCAGTGGCCCAGTGGAATGCGCACCGCATTGATGCCTGCACCTGCCAGCCACGCGAAATCATCACGTGTGACGAAGCGCTCCCAATGAGCGTGCAGACGCGGCGATGCTTCCTTGCCCAGTTCTACACACCAGGTGGTTTCATCCGTTGCCGCAAGCCCGTCGAACAGGCTCGGAACCATCCACTTTTCTAACAGCAACCAGCTGCCGAGGTTGACGCCTCGGAGGTGAGCAGGTTGAGGTGATATCACAGTATCCGACATAGCTGGTTTCTCGCAGTCCCATCAGCGCATATTTCAGCCCCAACAGATTCTGCCGATGGATGAGAAACCTGTCAGGAGAAAAAAGAGGCGAATCCATAACTCTTGACGGCTTTGTAAAAAGTTCGCAGACAAGGCGTGCAAATCCGCAAGGAATGAAGCGTACTTGTGGTGCGCTGCAATAACGAAGGATGCGGCGCAAGCGCTGCATGCGGACTTTTTACGAAGC
>LKPX01000041.1 GCA_001443525.1 Desulfobacteraceae bacterium RAAP-1
TCCTTTTTATAGCAGGTTACCATCTTATACTATTGTCCGGATTTTGGGGTCCACTATAGCCTATTTTTGTCTTGACAGTGGGGGCACTTCTCTTTTACGTTCGATTAGCCCTTCGCGCAAAGGAAAGAACAAGAATCAACTTGACCAATCACCGTTTATGCAGCATGTCCGCTGAATATCGTTGGTGTTTCATATGCCAAAGACAGAACCGTTTGAAAAATATAGCGATAGATATGACGAGTGGTTTGAAAAAAACTCTATTGTCTATCATGCTGAATTGGAGACGATTCGGCGACTGATTCCTTCTTCCCAGGCCAATGGCTTGGAGGTGGGGGTTGGTTCAGGCATGTTCGCCGTGCCCTTAGGAATAAAGGTCGGTGTGGAACCATCGGAAAAGATGGCAGCGAAAGCCGAAAAACAGGGAATCCGGGTTTTTCGAGGTGTAGCGGAGGATTTGCCGTTTTCTGATTCCAAATTTGACTTTGTACTGATGGTAACGACGATCTGTTTTGTTGACGATGTTCTCAAATCCTTCAGGGAAGCTTTCCGGGTGCTGAAACCCCGCGGATATATCATTGTGGGATTTGTGGATAGAGAAAGCGAGCTGGGCAGACAGTATAGTGAAAAACGCAATACAAGTGTTTTTTACAAAGAGGCCGTTTTCTTCTCAACACATGAGGTGTGCCAATATCTCATGGATGCAGGTTTTGGAAACATGACTTTCAAGCAGACACTGATTTCCGGAGAGACGCAAGAAATGATTCAGAATGGCTTTGGTAAAGGTTCATTTGTAGTGATAAAAGGTGAAAAGTAAAAACGGCGTAGAATTATTATAATTTAAAAAAAATAAAGTTCTTATAATCAACCACTGCATTACGGCGGCGACAACAAAAAGGAGATGACAAATGAAAAAAAAGATAGTTGGTAAGGCAGTTCGAATCGCGGCAGTATTTTTAGTGTTCGCATTTGGATGGTTTTGCGGGACCTTGAGTCAGCGTAACGCAAATGCACAACTAAGCGATATTGGCAAAGCAGTCATGGAGACAGCCGGTGAGCAAGGCGGCGCTGTCGGAGCAGCAGTGAAGCTCGGGACGTCCATCAACGAAATCCAAACGCACCTGAACGAACTCCAGAAAAACGTAGACACACTCAAGTCGGTCAAGTCGATGCTGGGCGGTTGAAAACCATCCGACTCATCGGAAAAAACGGGATAATGGCAACGAAGCTCAAATATTAGCTATTTATAGGAACGTCGTCGATTTCGTTATAGGCATGTAATAGGCGATGCATGCGGTAAGGTGCCGATACAGGCGGGTTGTGTGGAAAGCGGTATGAAGAACATTTTTTATCTCTGGAGTAAGATATAGTTCCATGGACGGGTATATAACAGATCCGTGTATGGTTTTGAAGTATTATCCTATGCTGTTGGCCTAAACCCCTTTTCATGAACCTCAGTTACAATACAACTGAGATACATGACAGCAAACAAATAGATTATCGGCCTGAACGGAATCATATATCTGGGCAACGGAATAACTATGTGAAAAAAAGCGAAATAAAAAATCGTCACACAGGCAATTCCCTTCAGATGAATGCTTTCACTACGGAGACAGCGGTACATGCCCAATATACACATCGGAATCGCCAGATAATACACAACCATACTCATTGTTTTCAAAAAGATGAAAAAAGGCTGTTCCCATACCGACTTCAAAACCGGATAGATATAAATATCAATTCCCTGCAAAAAGTGAAATTGCAGTAAGTAGAAGGATTTGATGGGAAAATACCAGAGAAGCAACTCCGGTGAGTTTTTAATTCTCTGAACCATAATACCGAAGAATTCCGCCCATCCATCCTTCATGGGTTCAAATTGTCTGTACTGAGGCAACCGTCCAACCAGATACCGCATCGGCGCTTTGATGTTATCCGGGAAGGGCAAACTGCCTTCATAGGCCGAAGCACAGAGCCTGCTGGGTGATTCAGGCAAGTCCAGCTTTCGAATCATCCAGACCGTGGCATGCTGACCCTCTAATCATAGAAACGCCAGCAGCTCTGTCGGATGCTGAATCACCGCCGCAGCGCCGTTTGCCATCAGTTCTTCATGGGTGCGAAATCCCCACAAGGCGCCTACGGGAAACATCCCGGCGGCGACAGCCGTTTTCATGTCCGTGCCGGAATCTCCCAGATACAATATCCGTTCCGGAACTACGCCCAATAATTGCGCCGTTTCCAGAGCGCCTGCAGGATCGGGCTTGCGGGGAACCTCCGGTCTTAATCCAAGAACGGAAACGAATCGCCATTTCGACAGCAGTTCCCGAACACATTCCACTGTAAACGGATGCGGTTTGTTGGACAGCACGGACATGGCGATTCCCTGGGCTGTCAGACTGTCCAGCATTTCCGGAATGCCGTCATATATCCGGGTTTTGATTTTCCAGCTTTGATCATAATCTGCCAGAAATGCCGCCAGAACTTCCCGATAGATTTCAGAACTCCGGGCGGATGCCGGCAGCGCCCGTTCCACTAAAACGGCGGACCCGTCGCCGACAAAATACCGATAAGACGCTATCGGATGTGTCGGAAATCCCCTTGCCGCCAGAACCCGGTTGACGGCGTCTCCCAGATCTTCCAGTGTATCCAGAAGCGTGCCGTCCAGATCAAAAATAACCGATGAAAATCGTTTCAAAAAACACCTGCCTTATGATAGCAGCCTTCCGGTAAGAAGCTCCAGCTTCAGGCCGCCATGATAGATGGGATGAAACTCCCACCCGGAAAATATCTGCTGAATATCAGTGCGTTCCGGTATCACCAGAGCGAATTTCCATCCCCTGTAATCGCTTTTCAGTTTCTTCATGATGTCATGAATCAGGGCATGACTTTCCCTGCGAACGCCCATCCGTTTCCCATACGGCGGATTGATGACCACAACGCCGGTTTCACAGGTCATGTCGGCAGGACTCAGGTCTAAAAAGTTGCGCTGAAAGGTTTGAATATGCCGCAGCGCTTCATGGGTATTCACCAGCTCATTCAGCCCGTTGCATACGTCCTGAGATATATCCGAAGCAAATACCGGACATGGAGCCGGATTGAAGTTTTTTTCAGCCTCATTCCGGATATGACGCCACTGACTGGGCCTGAATCCCGGCCAGTCCATAAAAGCAAAAGAAGACCTGAACCACCCCGGCGGAATATTTTGCCCCATCAGTGCGGCCTCTATGGAAAATGTGCCTGAACCGCACATGGGGTCGATCAGCGGTTCTCTGCCGGTATATCCGGCCAGCATCAAAATGGCGGCCGCCAGGGTTTCACGGATCGGCGCCCTGCCACCTGTGATTTTGAGTCCTCGTTTATAGAGCAAATCACCGCTGCTGTCCACGGAAACCTGAAAACAATCATCCATCCCGCGTACCAGAATCCGCTGGGAAATGACCTCCGCATCTCCGGCAGAACGTTCTGCAATTTCTCCGGACAAGCGGCCGCGGATACTGTTTTCCAGAATGTCGGCGATAGCATCTTTATGATACAGACGGCAATGATGGGTGATAACGTGAATCTGCCGCGCAGCATCAAAAGGCAGATACAACTCCCACGGAATTTCGGACAGCTTTTTACTCAGGCGGTCAAAACGGGTGGCCACAATGGTTCCGATGCGCATCAGAATTCGTGTAGCCGTCCGTGAATACAGATTGGCGATATAACCGTCATAGAGTTTTCCTTGAAACGCCACGCCCCCAGGCGCAAGCCCCGGTGCGCCGCCGATTCCGGGCGCTGCTGTCAGTTCCTGATGGCAAAGACGCTCGATTTCCGGCGCGGTAATGACAAAAAAATCATGTAACCTTCCTGATACATGACGTTTTACACGTTTTTCAAAAGAAGACGCCACCTGCTCTCACCCCGTATATCATAGATATTGTATTTGCAAACAGACTGATTATACTTACGCTCGTTCATGCTTCCGCCCCGGTTTCAGGCGAACACCGGTGATACCCCTGCGGCAGGCGTATCCATACACCTTTATTCCGATATTGGAACACAAACAATGATAATCATCAAATGGATTCAATATTGTCACGCACCACCCGCTTTATCGGCGCATTCCGTATGCACTTCAACTGATAGCGTTTATCCCAATGGTTCAATAACAACAAGGAGTCAATGATGATTCATGTCGAAAATCTGACGCGGTACTACGATAATTTCTGCGCTGTGGACGGCATTTCTTTCGATATCCAGAAGGGGGAGATACTGGGATTGCTGGGGCCGAACGGCGCCGGAAAAACCACGACCCTGCGAATGCTGACAGGATATCTCGAACCCAGCACCGGACAAATCAAGGTTCAGGACTATATCATCGGGCCGGATACGCTCGAAATCAAAAAACGGATCGGTTATCTTCCGGAATCCGCGCCGCTGTACCATGATATGATCGTATATGATTATCTGGAATATGTCGCTGAAATCCGAGGGCTGGACACCGCGAAAAAACAGACCCGAATTAAAGAACTGGCGCAGTTGTGCGGCCTGAACGCAGTGATGCACAAAACCATCGGAGAACTTTCCAAAGGGTATAAGCAGCGGGTGGGGCTGGCGCATGCACTGATGAACGATCCGGAAATTCTGGTGCTCGATGAACCCACTTCCGGACTGGACCCCAACCAGATCGTGGAAATCCGGGAAATTATCCGACAGATCGGCCAGGAAAAAACCATTATTCTTTCCACCCATATCCTCAGCGAAGCCGAAGCCACCTGCGACCGGATCGTTATTATCCATCACGGTAAAATCGTCGCGGATGGCAGCACCCAGACCATCAAACAATCGGCAGGCAAAGAGCAGATCATTCATATAACGCTGGCGGACGCCGATTTTTCTTCAGTGCACCGTCTCCTCGAACCTGTCGCCGGCATCACCCGTATCGAAAATGTCAGTTCTCCGGAATCCGATACACTTCAAATCCGTATAACACTGGTGTCAGACGCGGATATCCGGAAAGATATCTACCGGATCATCCGAAAAACCGACTGGACGCTTCTGGAATTCCGTCAGGAAGCCCAAAGCCTGGAACATATTTTCCGCGAACTCACTCTGGAGAACTAATATGAGCCCTGCCATTTATATATTTAAAAGAGAATTCCGTGCATATATCGCATCTCCCATTGCCTATATCGTGATTTCCGTGTTTCTGCTGATCACTGGATGGTTTTTTTTCACGCCGTTTTTTCTGCAGAATCAGGCCAATCTTCGAAACTTTTTCAACTTGTTGCCGATGGTGTTTTCCTTTGTTGTTCCGGCTGTCACCATGCGCCTTTTTTCCGAAGAATTCAGCGTGGGTTCCTATGAAACACTGATGACGCTTCCGGTCACATTCACCCAGATCATTGTGGGGAAATTTCTGGCGGCGTGCGCTTTTATTGCTATCATGCTTGTCCCGACCCTGCTGTACCCGCTCACGGTTTCAGTACTGGGCGTTCTGGACTGGGGGCCTGTAATAGGAGGCTATTTAGGAGCACTCCTTCTGGGCGGCGCATTTTCAGCCGTGGGGCTCTTTGCATCGTCTTTGACCCGAAACCAGATCATTGCCTTTATTGTGGGAATGGCCATCTGCTTCAGCTTGACGCTGGTCAATCAGATGTTGTTTTTCCTGCCCAAATCCATGCTGGGATTTTTTGAATATCTGGGCGCTGATTTTCATTTTCAGAATATTGCCAAAGGCGTTATCGATACCCGGGATATTCTTTATTTCATCAGTGTCGGATTGATCGGGCTTTATGGCGCCAACCTTGCGATGCGAGAAAAATGTTAAGGAGTGATAATTCTATGGAAGCACTTGCAATCCGAACACAACCATCGGGGAAATACATTAAATTTATGGTCTATCTGGTGGCGATCGTTCTGGTAAACATGGTCGGCATGACATTGTTTACACGGATAGACCTTACGGCAAATCATATCTTTTCTTTGTCCAAAGCCAGTAAGGATGCGGTCAGAACGCTTTCTGAACCCATGACCATCCATGTCTTTTTCACCCAGAATCTTCCGGCGCCTCACAACAGCACCGAACGCTATCTGCACGATCTGCTGGAAGAATATGCAGCTTATGGCGGCAAAAATTTCAATTACATTTTTCATGATGTCAGCGCGGATGCCGGAGGACCCGGGGCTGCGTCTCTGGAGAATCAGAAACTCGCAGAAAGCTACGGCGTTTATCCGGTTCAGATTCAGGCTGTTGAAAATGACGAAGTGAAGTTTCAGAAAGCCTATATGGGCATGGTGTTCATTCACGGCGATCTGGTGGAACGTATTCCGGCTATTACCACAACAGATGGACTGGAATATCAGATCACCACCACCATCCAGAAGATGAACCACAAAGTCAGCGCGCTGCTGCGGCTGAAAGAGCCTGTCCAGATCAAGCTGTATAAATCATCGTCGCTGGACGCCATTGCGCCATATCTGGGACTAAAAAGCCTGCCGGAGCTGACATCGCAGGTGGAGGCGCTGGTGAAAAAGCTGAATGGCCAGCTGTATGACAAACTTTCATTTTCCTTTCTGGATCCGACAAAGGATGCCGCTCTGGAGGCGGATGTTTCCAAATATCAGCTTGTAGATCTCAAATGGCCAGCGCTTTCGTCCGGCAAGATAGCGGCAGGTCAGGGCGCTGTCGGCATCGTGGTGCAGTACGGCGATCATTTCGAAACGATTCCACTGCTTCAGGCGCTGCAGATCCCTGTTATTGGAACCCAATATCAGTTGGAGAATATGAAGGCCCTCGAAGATGACCTGAATCTGCAGATCGAAACCCTTATCGGCATCAACGCAGAGATCGGGTATCTGGCGGATCACGGAACGCCCAATCTGTACGGATCGCCCATGAGTCAAGGCCAGCCGGGAGCGCCGGAAGACGTGAACACCTTTCGCAGCCTGGTATCCCGGACTTATACGATCAAGGATGTCAAACTGAAAGACGCCCCGCTTTCCGATAATTTCAACTGTCTGATCATCGAAGGCCCTACGGAACCTTTCAGCGACTATGACCTGTTTCAGATTGACCAGTACCTGATGAAAGGGAAAAATCTGGCCATCTTTCTGGACGCCTTCAAGGAAGGGCCGCCGCAACGAAACATGTTCGGTTCGCAAGGCCCTCAGTACCTTCCCCTGAACACAGGTCTTGAAAAGCTGTTGGAACACTACGGCGTTTCCATAAAACCGGCGATCGTGATGGATGAAAACAGTTTTCGTCAGCAGGTGCCCCGGCAGTACGGCGGCGGGGAAAGAAATATTTATTTTGCCCCCCTGATCAAAAACGATCAGATTCGTAAGGACTTTCCGTTCATGAAGTCCATCCGGGGGCTGGTGGCATATAAAATGTCGCCGGTTGAGGTGAATAAAGAAACTCTTTCGAAAAACGGCATCAAGGCGCACCTTCTGTTTTCATCGTCCCCCAAATCCTGGTTGATGCATGCGCCGCTCAATTTGAATCCGATGTTCATTCAACCACCGGCATCCAATGCGGGTATGGCGTCTCAACCGCTGGCTTATGTGCTGGAAGGCGATTTTTCCAGTTATTTTGCAGGCAAACCGATTCCGGAAAAACCCCAGAAAGCGCCGAATACTTCAAACAACGCCAAAAATCCGGAGAAAAAGCCTGCGCCTGCAGCACCTCCGCAACCAGCGGATCTGTCAAAGATTCAGGGCGGAGAACAGGTGATCGCCAAGGGAAAACCGGGAAAGATATTTATCATGGCGTCTTCAGATATGCTGAAAGACAACATTTTAGACGAAGCCGGACGAACTCCCAACGCCATGTTCGTTTTAAATATGCTGGACTATCTGAACAACCGGCAGGACGATGCAATCCTGCGCAGCAAGGAACAGCGGTTCAACCCGCTGGCGGACATTTCCGCACCAGCTAAAGCCGTCATCAAGTCTGTGAACATTGCAGGGCTGCCGATACTGGTGGTTCTGTTTGGCCTTGGCGTATGGCTTCGTCGCAAATCCCGCAGACGGCGGATTCAACAGATGTTTCAATCCCAGGAGGGATAACGATGAAAATAAAAAAGGAATATTTGGTTATTGCGCTGGTGATTTTATCAACGATCATATATCTGACGGTCCGAAAAACCAACAGAACGGAATATCAGCTTCCGGTTATTCCTGAAATGGTGTCGGATCATATTGGAAAAATTGAAATAACTCATGCTGGCAATTCCCTGATACTGGAGAGAAAAGACAAGAAATGGCAAATTCAGCCGCAAGGATACCCGGCGGATACAGATAAGGTGAACACCATGCTGAACGATCTGGGGCATCTGACCCTTACGGCGCTGACTTCCGAATCCAAAGCGTATGCACGTTACGATCTGGACCCGGACAAGGTCATTCGGGTGCAGGCATGGGCAGGAACTGCGGTTCAACGGGATATCCAGATTGGAAAAGCCGCATCCACCTACCAGCATACATTTGTGCGGATAGGTAAAACCCCGCAGGTGTATCAGGCGGAACACAACCTGAGAACCGCCTTCGATCAGACGGTCGAAAAACTTCGGGATAAGACCGTGATGCAGTTCGATACTGCAGAAATCAAGGACATCGCCATTACCCAAAACGGCCAGCAGATCATGCTTCACAAAAAGGAAGTTACGCCTGCCGCCGCTGGAAATGGTCAAACACCCGCAGGCGCGGCCAACAACTCCGCCGTGAGCAACAAGCCCGCTGAAGTTCAGTGGACGACGGATCAGGGAAAACCTGCAGACATATCTCAGGTAAATCGCCTGTTGTCCATCTTGTCACATTTATCCTGCGAATCGTACATCGAGGGAAAAACCAAAAACGATCTGGGTTCAACCCCGCTTTGCACCATTCTCGTCAAGGGGAAGAAAGACTATACACTGACCCTTTATCCTCAGACCGGGAAAGCCGGTAGCGGATATCCAGCGGTATCATCTGAAAACAACTATCCGTTTACCGTTCCGGATTATCAGGGGAAGACCCTCGCAGATCCACAGAAATTGATCACATCAGACAAAAAACCGGAAGCACTCCCCGGCACTCCGGCGAAGTCCGAAGAAAAAACGCCGCCGCATAAACCGTGATGGCTCGGACGGCTTCGTAAAATATTCGCCGGCAAGGCGCGCAAATCTGCAAGGAATGCAGCGTACTTTTGGGTACGCTGCAACGACGAAGGATGCAGCGCAAGCGCTGCATGCGGGCTTTTTACGAAGTCGTCAACCTTTATAGCGCAATGTGGAGAAAATGCATCAATTTCTGACACCAGTATCCCAGAAATGCGGTTGTCGGCAATGTAAGCACCCATGCCCATACCATGCGCTCCACAATGCCCCACTTCACGGCGCTGAACCGTTTGGTGGCGCCCACGCCCATGATGGAAGTTGAAATAATGTGAGTGGTGGACAGGGGAATACCCCAGTGAGATGCAATCTGAATAACGGTAGCGGCGGTCGTTTCTGCGGCAAAACCGTGAATCGGCTGCAGTTTGACCATCTTGTGTCCCAGGGTTCTGATGATACGCCAACCGCCGGCCGCGGTGCCAACAGCCATTGTCATGGAGCATATGATTTTGATCCATGTATAAACTTCAAATTTTGTGGATATAAGAAAACTCAACCAGGCGGGCAACCCCTGAAATATGCCTGCGTTGGTAGCGGTAAATAATGCCAGTGCGATAATGCCCATTGTTTTCTGTGCATCGTTGGTGCCATGGCTCAATCCCATAAAAGATGCACTGACCAGTTGCAGTTTGTTAAATGCGGTGTTCACATGTCTGGGAGTCTGATTTTTTAACAGCACCAGCAAGAAGCCCATTAGCAAAAAGCCGGCCACGATACCGATAATCGGTGAGACAATCATGGGCAAGATCACCTTTGGCCAGAGCCCTTCCATCTGTTGTGTTGCCGGATCTACAAATGACCATCGAATCACCGCCCAGTTTCCGTGCGCAGATGCCAGCGTTGCGCCGCATAATCCACCGATCAGCGCATGACTGGAACTGGAAGGTAATCCGAACCACCAGGTGAGAAGCCCCCAGATGATGGCGCCTATCAGCGCGCAGAGAATCGTCTGAAGGGTTACGAAATGAGATTCCACCAGACCGTTACCGATGGTGCTGGCTACCGCCGTTCCCCACATCGCTCCCAACAGATTGGTGACAACCGCCAGCAGCACGGCCTCTCTGGGCATCAATACTTTGGTGGACACAACCGTGGCGATGGAATTGGCTGTGTCGTGAAATCCGTTGATGTATTCAAATACCAGAGCGATCAGAATGACACAGGTTATCAGAATCATAAGTTATCGCCATCTATGAATTTTTCAGAACGATGTGAAATACCACTTTGCCCGCATCCCTGCAACGATCAATGGCTTTTTCCAGAAGCTCATATAAATCCCGCAGAATAATCGTCTCAAGTATCTCATATTTATGCGTATAAAGATCACACAACAATCTCAGCATCAGTTGATCCGCGTCGCCTTCCAGCTCATGCAGACGGTCTGTCTGATCTTTGATCTTGTCAATCTTGGGATTCTGACGCAGCGATTTGACCATTTGAAACAACGTTTCAGCGGCTTGATTGAGAATGGATATCTGTTGAGAAAAGTCCTGCCCCTGAAGCGGTTGATGAAACAAAATGAAGCGCTCGCTGAATTTTTCCAGCATTTTTGGTATTTTATACAGTGCATCCGACAGCGATTCAATATCCTCGCGATCTATCGGCGTGACAAATGTTTTGCACAGATGTTCGGCGATTTCTTCAGTAATGCGCTTCCCGTGACGCCGGGATTCCTTGAAATCGGTAAGGCAGTCAGCAGCGTCTGGTTGTTTCAGCAACGCAATCAGCGCATGAACGTTGTTACATACCTGTTGAGCGCTGTCTTCCAGAAAATCGAAAAACTTGTCGTCTTTTCCAAGCAGCTTTTGCAAAGAGAACATGTTGAGAATTCCGTTCTGAAGGGTTTTGTCTTTCAAAAGAGCAGATCATAACCATTTTTTTTATTTTGGCCGAAACATTATCACAGTTCATGTTCTATGAACAGCATCGTTTTACCGAAAACAATTAGGAATGCAAAAATCGAAGTTTTAACTTTGGCGACTTCGTAAAAAGTCCAAATTCAGACGGCTTTATATCCACATAACTCCACCATTTGAATCCATCACTTCAGACACATTTCGAACCCCGCGCTTAAATACCATAAAAAAGTTATAATATCAATTAGATAAATTTAAAACAAAGATAGGATAGAAACATTCGCAATGTGCAGATATCAAAAATTTTGCAGAACCGTCAACCCAATAATTAACTTTTTTAAATTATAGAAAATAAGTTTTAATATTTTACTTGACAGTGCCTGTAAAATGTAATTGTATGATTTTTGTGGAGCAAAGTGGAGGGACGAATATTTTGCGCGGATGCAGTTACCATACCATTGATCCAAAGGGCAGAATCATTGTACCAGTCAGGTTCCGAGACAGTATTGCTGCCAGCGGAACGGATTCTCTGATGATTTCCAGAATGGATCAGTGCCTGGTGGCATACACGCTTCCGGAATGGCAGAAAATCGAAAACCGGATACTATCTCTGGTCGAAAAAAGTGAAGCCATGCGCAGATTTCGCAGGGTTTTTATCGGCGGCGCCTTTGAGTGTCCCTGCGACCGGCAGGGCCGCATACTGATTCCACCCAGTTTAAGACAATATGCGGTTCTGGATAAGGAAATCGTCATGGTGGGGGTATTGGATCATTTTGAAATATGGTCGCGTGAAAACTGGGATCAGGAAAATCTGACAATGGACGCGGATATGAAGAAGGAGGATGTCAGAAACGAAATTGCCAGACTGGGGCTGTGATCATGGACTATCATCACATTGCGGCAATGCCCAGGGAAGTGGCCTTCTATCTGAATTGTCAGCCTGGGAAAATCTATGTGGACGGCACTCTGGGCGGATGTGGGCATGCGCTGGATATCTGTCAAAAAATGAGTCCGGGAGGTATTCTGATCGGCATCGATCAGGATATGGACGCTGTCCGAAACGCTGCTGTCGTACTGAAGGAATTTGCTCCACATGTACATATTTTTCACGGTAATTTTATTCGAATTCAGGAGTTTCTGTCGCAGTTGAATATTACCGGTGTGGATGGCGTCCTTCTCGATCTGGGGCTTTCCCTGCATCAAATCGCTCAAAGCGGCAGAGGCTTCAGCTTCAAGGCTGATGAACCTCTGGACATGCGGATGGATATCACATCCGATATGACCGCCGCAGATATCATCCGCTCGTTCAGTGAATCAGCCCTTGCCGATTTATTTTTCCGGTACGGCGAAGAGCGATATTCGCGCGCTATCGCCCGGAAAATTGTTGAGAGCCGTAAAAGTCAGGTGATTTCCAGCAGCAAACAACTGACAGATATTGTGCTTGGAGCACTGCCGGCCTCTGCACGATATCGCCAGAAAATTCATCCGGCAACCCGTGTTTTTATGGCGCTTCGTATTGCCGTAAATGACGAACTTGAAATGCTGAAAACTTTTTTGAGCCAGGTAACAGACCTGCTGAACCCGGGAGGCAGACTCTGTGTTTTGTCCTTTCATTCTCTGGAAGATCGTATGGTGAAGCAACATATGAGACAGCTTCAGTCCAAATGCCAGTGCCCTCCAGATTTTCCCCGCTGTGTCTGCGGGAAAGTTCCAACCGCCCGTGTACTGACATCCAGGGCTGTGCGACCTACAGAAAATGAAATTCAACTGAATCCAATGGCCAGGAGTACACGGCTTCGGGTGCTGGAGAAATTATGAGCAGCAACGAAATCATCATAAATTCTTCGGGAAAATCCGCCTGGAAGGACGCCGCACCGTCGCAAGACGCCGCCAAAAAACAGAAGTCCAACTATCTTGGACTCTGGATTTTTCTTTTGGGATTGTTTGTCATCGAACTTGTTTTTTACACCTGGTGCCGGGTGCAGTGCACCCGTCTGGGATATGAAATGGTCAAAGATGATGAAATTCATCAAAAACTGTCTTCACTTAAAAACAGCATGGTGGTTGAGCTTGCACGGCTGAAATCTCCTGACCGGATTTCTGAAATTGCCAGGCAGCAGTTGAAGCTTGAACCTCCATCCCGTGATCAGATGGTGGTATTGCCATGAAAAGACAAGAAAAAAATAAGGCGCTGCGATCCCGTATCCGGGTTCTATCTTGCATCATGTATCTTCTTTTTTGTGTGATGGCCACAAAGTCAGTATATTATCAGATCATTATCAGGGACTGGCTCGCGGATAAGGCTTCCGGCCAGTATGAAAAGCAGGAAATCATTGCTGGAAAGCGCGGAGAGATTTTCGATGCCTGTCATCGAAAACTGGCTGTCAGTATTGATGTAACATCCGTCGGTGTACACCCCGCCCAGATTACTGATGCACGGGTAACTGCCAAAGCACTTTCGGATACGCTCGGGGTAAACCGTCAGGAAGTTGTTGCCAAGCTTCTGTCCAAAAAACCGTTTATATGGATTAAGCGACAAATATCTCCTAAAGAATCAAGTGCGCTGGAAGCAAAGAAGCTTCCAGGCGTTATGTTCCTTCCGGATCACAGCCGATTCTATCCCAATCGCTCGCTTGCCGCTCAGGTCATCGGATTTTGTGGCATCGACGGCAAGGGGATCGAAGGTCTGGAATATTTTTATAATTCCGAACTCCAGGGAAAGCAGGACAAGGTCAAGGTGCTCAAAGATGCTCTGGGACGCAGATTTGATTCTGAAAAAAATACCGATCCCAACTGTGACGGCCACAATCTGGTTCTGACCATCGACGGCGCCATTCAGTACACTACCGAAAAAGCCCTGGAAGATGCGGTGGTAGGATTTTCTGCCAAATCCGGCATCGCTATTGTCATGGATCCACGAACCGGGGGTATCCTGGCGCTGGCGCATTACCCACGTTTCAATCCGAATTCCTATCAAGACTATCCACGATATGATATACGAAACCGCGCCTTTACGGACCCGTTCGAACCCGGCTCCACCATGAAAATTTTCAGCGCTTCAGCGGCCATCGAGTCCAAAATCTGCAAACCCACCACCACATTTTATTGTGAAAACGGAGCGTTTCGGGTAGGTTCCAACATTGTACATGACACGCATTCCTACCGGACGCTGACCTTACAGGAAATTATAAAATATTCAAGTAATATCGGCGCCATAAAAGTTGGCCAGATGATCGGCGGCGAAATTCTGTACAACAATCTTCATAATTTCGGATTCGGAGAAAAAACCGGCATTGAGGCTTCCGGAGAAAGCCCTGGTCTTCTGTCATCCTATACCCGGTGGCGAAAAATAGATGAGGGCACTATTGCATTCGGCCAGGGGATATCCGTAACCGCCATCCAGCTAATCACCGCCACAGCCGCTGTCGCCAACGACGGCGTTCTGATGAAGCCGCATCTGGTTCAGGCCATCACAGACGCCAACGGCAAAATTATTCGGAAAATCGACCCTGTACCGGTGCGCCAGGCGGTATCCGCAGCAACAGCCCGTACGGTGCGCGAAATGCTGAAAACGGTGGTCGCTCCGGGAGGCACCGGCGTCAATGCGGCGATCGATGGATATGATGTATGCGGCAAGACCGGCACCGCCCAGAAGATTGACCACGGAGTATATGCAAAAGGCAAATATGTAGGATCATTCATCGGATTTCTGCCGGCTGACCATCCGGAAGCCGTTATTCTGGTGGTGGTGGATGAACCGGAAAAAAGGCACTATGGCGGAACTGTCGCCGCTCCTGCGTTCAGACGGATCGCGCTGGAAACGCTGGGATATTTGAATATTCCGCCGGACAGCGTTCCGAACAAACTGACGGTTTCGATAGACAGAGAGGCCAAAGGGTGAAATTATCCTGTTTGCTGAAATCCATATATCTGCACCAGATCCGCAGCATTTTCTCCGGCGACGCATCAATACCTGTTCCAGAGGCGGGAGGCATTTTCCTTCCCCATGACCCGGATATCCGATCAATACATTTCAATTCCAGGGACGTTCAACCCGGAGGACTTTTTGTGGCCATCCCCGGAACCAGGTCGGACGGACATGATTATATCGATAATGCCATTCAGCGGGGAGCGCTTGCCATTGTCAGCCAGAAACCGTTCACGCCTTCTTCGGGTATCTGCGCCGTTCAGGTTTACAACGCACGAAAATCACTGGCATTTTTAGCCAGCCGGTTCTACGGGGAACCCTCTGAACACATGACGGTCATTGCCATTACCGGAACCAACGGCAAAACCACAACCGCATATCTGATCGAAAAAATACTTCAGCACGCCGGTTTTTCTGTCGGCGTTACAGGCACACTGAACAGCCGCTTCTGCGGGAAAGTCGTAGAAGCGTCCATGACCACTCCGGAATCGCTCGATTTACAGCGTATGCTTTCGGAAATGAAAGAATGCGGCGTCACCCATGTGGTCATGGAAGCATCATCCCATGCGATTGCCTTGAACCGCATTGACGCCTGCTGGATGGATGTAGCCGTCTTTACAAATCTGACTCAAGATCACCTTGATTTTCATGGCAATATGGAGGATTATTGGCGGTGTAAAAAATCGCTCTTTACAAAACACCTGACAGCAGGCCCCAAAAAAGACAAAGCGATAGCGATAGTCAACGGCAATGACAGACGGGGAAAAGAGCTGATGGATGAACTGCCGTCTGCACTGAGTTTTGGTTTTGACAGCCACTGTCAGTTATGGCCGGACATCACCCGAAAAGATCAATCCGGTATGAGTGGGATTATCACGACGCCACAAGGGACGTTTACTTTCGATACACCGCTGATCGGAAATCACAATGTGGAAAATATTCTGGCGGCAGCCGCTGTCGGCGCTGCACTGAAACTTCCCTTAGACGACATACGGGCAGGGATAGAAGCGGTCCGGTTTGTTCCTGGAAGACTTCAGCGTGTTTCCAACACGGCCGGGCGTTTTGTTTTTGTGGATTACGCCCACACGCCGGATGCGCTTGAACATGTGCTCAAAGCGCTGCGATCCCTTAGTACGGCCCGTATCATCTGTGTGTTCGGATGTGGCGGAGACAGAGATCGAGGCAAGCGGCCCCTGATGGGCCGGATAGCGGCTGATTTATCTTCTGTCTGCATTGTGACCTCGGACAATCCCAGGTCCGAAGACCCGATCGCTATCATTCAGGATATTCTGGCCGGCGTCAAAGCGCAGGGAATGCGTCCATGCAGTTCTGCCGATCTGAATCTGAGTTCATGCCCGGATGCTCAAGGATTCATCGTGGAGCCAGACAGAACCAGCGCCATCGAACTGGCTGTCCGGATATCCCGGCAGGAAGATATCGTTCTGATTGCCGGAAAAGGACACGAAAATTATCAGATTATCGGTGAGCGGAAAATTGCCAGCGACGACAGACTGATTGCTGAAAACGCTCTCAAGACAATCAAAAAGCCCTAAAAAACCCGCAGTGTTTGCCATAAGGCAAAATGGATGGACTGAAAGACTGAATTTTCAAAACAATATGCAGTGGACAACAGACGATATTATGGCGGCAACACACGGCGAACAGGCAGGAGATGCCCGCCGCATATGCTTTGAGGGGATTTCCATCGATTCCCGGAAAATATCCCCGACGGATTTTTTTGTCGCCATCCACGGCGATGTCCACGACGGACATCGTTTTTGCGAAGACGTCATTCAAAAAGGCGTTCGGGGCATCCTGGTAGAAAACCGTCAGACGCAGTACCTGCCGGTTGCAGACTGGCAACGCCAGGGCATCGCCTGCATTACCGTCACCGATACAACCCGCGCACTGGGAGATATGGCCGCCTATCATCGCAGGCGTTTGAATGTACGGGTAGTGGCCATTACCGGCTCCAACGGTAAGACCACCACACGCGGCATGACATCGGAAGTACTGAAACAACGATTCCGGGTGCTTTCAACCGCCGGAAATCTGAACAACCACATCGGCCTTCCTCTGACGCTGCTGAATCTGGATATCAACCATGAATGTGCCGTCGTAGAACTCGGAATGAACCACAGCGGCGAAATCGAAAGACTTTCTGAAATATGCCGGCCCGATATCGGCGTCATCACCATGATCGGCACCGCCCATCTGGAAAATTTTTCCTCCCAGGATGATATCGCAAAGGCAAAGGCAGAACTTTTCCGTCATTTGCAGCCAGACGGGAGCGCAGTGTTGAACCTGGATGATTCCCGTCTTGAAGCGCTCGCACCGGAACTTTCCGCCCCGGTGATTTTTTTTGGGACCGCCGATACTGCCCGGGTGCGCGCGCGTCAGATTGTGTCACATGGCGCCCAGACATCGTTTATACTCGATTTGCCAAATGACTCTGCATGGGTGAGGCTTCCCGTTGCGGGTATATTTATGATATCCAATGCACTGGCGGCAGCCTCTGTCGGATACGCGATGGGATTATCCGCTGCAGAAATCAAGACAGGTCTGGAAAATTTCAAGCCTGAAAAAGGCCGGATGAATATCGTAACAACAGCCTGGGGTGTTCATATTGTGGACGATACCTATAACGCCAACCCAGCATCAATGACGGCTGCGGTGCAAACACTTCTGGAACTCAAAGGAGCGGCCAGAGGCATTGTGATCGTTGGTGATATGCTGGAACTCGGCAAGGATTCTCCACATTTTCATCGCCGACTCGGAGAACAGATTGCATCCGCCGGGATGTCTGAGCTGTACGCCACCGGCGATTTCAGCCCGGATGTGGCGGATGGAGCTGTCGGTTTCGGCATGTCTCCGGAATCTGTTTTCGTAGGAAGCCTGGATGCCATTCGTTCACGTGTCACAGAAAGTTTACAGAAAAACGACTGGATACTGATCAAAGGTTCACGCGCCATGGGGATGGAAAAGATCACCGGCGATATCATCCGATGGGCAGGCCATTCAAGCGGTTCTGACACACTATTGCCATTTTCTTAACATCTCATTTCCTATACAACCAATTCATAGTGCGCAGATATCTCATTTATGCTGTATCTTTTTCTATATCCGTTACATACGTCCATATCGGTTTTCAATGTATTCCGATATATCACCTTCCGTACAATTTATGCCACATTGACGGCTTTTCTGATCTGTTTTCTTTTGGGGCCCTGGGCTATCCGAAAACTCAGCTATCTTCAGGTCGGGCAGTATATCCGTGAAGACGGCCCCAAAACCCATTTGAAAAAAGCCGGTACGCCTACGATGGGTGGCGCATTGATTATCACCGCTATTCTGGGGTCTTCGCTGCTGTGGGCCAATCTGAAAAATATCTATATTTGGGTCGTGCTGGGTATTACGGCGGGGTTTGGTCTGATCGGGTTTGCAGATGACTACCTCATGCAGGTCAAAAAACAAAGCATGGGCCTGAGCGCCAGACAGAAACTCCTGCTTCAAATTATGATCGCTTTCATCGGAACCGTCTGTCTGTATCTGTCTCCAGAATTTTCAACCGATGTCACATTTCCCTTTTTTAAAACATTTTCACCGGATCTGGGAGTGTGGTATATTCCATTTGCTGTCTTTGTCATCGTCGGAACATCCAACGCCGTCAACCTGACCGACGGACTGGACGGACTGGCCATTGGTCCAAGCATTATCGCAGCCGTAACCTATATGGTGTTCTGCTATGTGGGTGGCCATTACAAGATCGCCGATTATCTGCAAATATCCTATGTGGCTGAAAGCGGTGAACTGGCTGTTTTTTGCGGAGCCATGGCAGGCGCAGGACTGGGATTTTTATGGTTCAACGCCTATCCGGCGCAGGTATTTATGGGAGATGTGGGCTCGCTGTCCCTCGGAGGCGCTTTGGGAACCATCGCTGTCATTACCAAGCAAGAGCTTTTGCTGGTGCTTGTGGGAGGACTGTTTGTCATCGAAGCGCTGTCCGTGATTCTCCAGGTGGGATATTTCAAGTTGACGCACGGCCGCCGGATATTCCGCATGGCGCCGTTGCACCACCATTTCGAGTTAAAGGGATGGCCCGAGCCCAAGGTGATCGTCCGATTCTGGATCATTGCCATAGCGCTTTCACTGGTGGCCATCAGTACGCTAAAACTCAGATAATATATGGATTTATATAATAAAAAAATTCACGTCATCGGTATGGGCATGACCGGCCTGGCAACAGCAAAGTTTCTGCATCACAGGGGCGCGGTCGTTACGGCAGCAGATATGGCTTCCGGAGAAAATATGGAGTCGGCGGTCGCAGCACTGAAACAACTGGGAATCGAGACAGTGCTGGGAAACCAGTATGCAGAGGGTTGTGACGCCGCGGACATGGTCGTGCTGAGTCCCGGGGTGCCGCACACCTCCGATTTTCTGATGCGCGCTAGAAGCAATGGGGTTTGCGTCATAGGAGAGATTGAACTGGCGTCCCGTTTTGTAACGGCGCCCATCATCGCGATCACCGGCACCAACGGTAAAACCACCGTCACATCGCTTCTGGGAGATATGTTGAAGTCCTGCGGCCTGAACGTGTTTGTCGGCGGCAATATCGGCGATCCGCTGATAGGCTATGTGGACAGGGATGAAAACGCGGACTGGATCGTACTTGAAGTCAGCAGTTTTCAACTGGACACCATTTCCACGTTCCGTCCGGATATCGGCATTTTGCTCAACATCACCGAAGATCATCTGGACCGGTATCCCGACATGTCGGCGTATGCAGCTTCAAAGCTCAGAATATTCCAGAACCAGACAGGCAGGGATATCGCCATCATTAACGGCTCGGATCCATGGATTCGCCGATTTTCAGATCAGATACCGGGGCGCCGCTGGGTATTCGGCGACCCTATGCCAGAACAAAGAGGCAGCGCAGAAATCGCGGACGGAATATTGCGGGTAAAAACAGAAAATTGTTTTTCCGGAAACATTTCGCCGAAGCCTGATCTTCCGGCAGATCACAGGGCGGATGGCGTTTTCCGGATAGACATTTCCCGCTCCCGTTTATTTGGCAGACACAATCACGACAACATCAGCGCCGCTGTCATGGCGGCGCTTGCCGCCGGTGGCTCCATTCAGGGCATTCAGGCGGCTCTGAATAATTTCAAAGGACTTCCACACCGTATCGAGTTCGTACGAACACTTCACGGCGTCACTTATGTGGATGATTCCAAAGCCACCAATATCGACGCCGTGTACCGGGCGCTGGAATGCTTCGAGCAGCCGGTTGTTCTGATAATGGGAGGCATAGACAAGGGCGGCGATTACAGAATTCTGGAGCCTGTCATTCAGAATCGCGTCAAGCATCTGATCGTGATGGGAGAAGCCGCAGATATCATTGCAACGGCTTTGGGAAATATCGTACCGACACAACGGGCTGCTTCAATGGCGGACGCCGTTGCAATGGCATACCATATGAGCAAAGATGGAGACGTGGTGCTCCTGTCGCCGGCATGCTCCAGTTTTGACATGTTCAAGAGTTATGCGCATCGCGGAAATGTCTATCAGGATGAGGTAAACCATCTTCAATGAAATCTGAAGCAGCGCCTGTCCGGTGGCGGGCATACCGAAAGTTGAGCTATGATTTCAGGTTGTTTTTTCCCATGCTGGTACTGGTGGGTTTCGGCATTGTCATGGTGTATAGCGCCAGCTCCGCCATCGCCATCAGAAAACATCATGGCAATGACCTGTTTTATCTGATTCGTCAGAGCGAATTTGTCGTTGTCGGGCTTATGGCCCTGTTGGTATGCCGCAATATTCCCTATGATTTTTATCGGAGAAAAGCCTATGTACTGTTCCTGACGGCCATCTTTTTGCTGCTGGCGGTCAAATTTACACCTTTCGGGGTTAAGGTCAATGGCGCAAAACGGTGGCTGCTGCTTCTCGGTTTCAGATTTCAGCCTTCGGAATTCGCCCGGATGGTGCTGGTCATTTTTCTGGCATATTCACTTGATAAAAAACAAAACAGGATCCAATCGTTTTTTATCGGATTTTTGCCCCATGTATTTTTTCTGATGATTTTTGCCGGACTGATCATTTTGCAGCCGGATTTTGGTTCTGTGGTGATTCTGGCGGCTATTACCTGGGTCATGATGTTTGTGGCGGGCGTTCCGGTGCGCTACTTAGTGATATCGGTACTGGCTATTATGCCGTTTGCCTACATCCATATGATGAGCGCCGAATACCGTATCGAACGCTGGTCTGCGTTTCTCCATCCCTGGCAGCACTCATCCGGTGAAGCCTATCAGATTGTACACTCACTCATGGCTTTCGGCAGCGGTGGAATATGGGGTACAGGCATTGGAAAGGGCTTTCAGAAACTTTTTTATCTTCCTGAACCGCATACAGACTTCATTTTTTCGGTGATCGGAGAGGAACTGGGCCTGGTAGGGGTTCTGACGGTTCTGTTTCTGTATGTCCTGATTCTCTGGAGTGGACTGAGCATTGCCAAAAACACTTATGATTTTTTTGGTTCCTGTCTGGCCAGTGGAATCACCGCCGCTTTAGGGCTTCAGGTATGTATCAACCTGGGCGTAGCTCTGGGCATGATTCCAACGAAAGGGCTCCCGCTGCCATTTTTGAGTTATGGAGGAACATCACTGGTCATGAGTATGGCGTCTATCGGTATTTTAATGAACATAGGTTCTGGAAAATCATGAATTCACCAGCAATGGCGTCACAAAAAATTCAACCTCTGCAATATGGACAGCTTCGGGTCGTAATGGCCGGAGGCGGCACAGGCGGCCATCTGTTTCCGGGTGTCGCCATTGCCGAGGCTTTTCTGGAAAAAAACTCCAGCAGCGATATTCTGTTTGTCAGTACGGGAAACACTTTTGAAAAAAAGCATCTGGCGCATCATGGATTCAGACTGGCTTGTATTGCAGCGGAAGGGCTTAAAGGCAGAGGACTATGGCGTCAACTGAAGGCGCTTTTCAGACTTCCTGTCGGCGTATGGCAATCGTGGAGAATTTTAAGAGAATTTGCTCCGAATGTGGTGGTTGGAGTGGGCGGATACGCCTCAGGGCCACTGATTCTGGCCGCCTGGCTCAGAGGGGTTCCTGTGGCGCTGCACGAACAGAATATGCTGCCGGGCATCACCAACCGCATGGTGTTTCCTCTGGCCGATCGCGTATATGTTTCGTTTCCGGATACAAGATTCCGGGGAAACTCACTGAAAATTCGTTATTTGGGAAATCCTGTTCGACGCCAATTTCTGGACGTCACACGGAGCACAGAGTCAGATGCGTCATCGCAGGCATCCGGCTCAGATATCCACCGATTCACGGTTGCAGTTGTCGGCGGCAGCCAGGGTGCTCACGCCATTAATCGAACGATTATCGATATGCTTGCAATGCTTCATGATCGAAGCCGGTTCCATTTCATTCATCAAACCGGCGATCGAGATTTTCAGATGGTTCAAGAAGCGTATCGGTGCAATAACGTTTCCGGCAGGGTGCAGCCGTTTTTCGAAAATATAGCGGAGTGCTATCGCGATGCGGATTTGCTGATCTGCCGTTCCGGAGCTGCGACCATTGCTGAAATCACAGTGGCTGGAAAACCGGCGATATTGATTCCGTTTCCATACGCAGCCGATAACCATCAGGCTTTGAATGCTATGGAACTAGTACAAGCGCGCGCTGCAGAAATGATTCTGGAAGCGGATTTGACACCCCGATTTCTGATGGAAAGACTCCAGTATCTGGCGTCACAGCCCGCAAGTCTGCGCCTGATGGCGGAAAACGCCCGCAGCCTGGGGAAGCCCTTCGCCGCAGAGAATATCGTTGAAGACTGTTATACATTTATCCATTCCAAAAATTATTCAGAAAGCTGACACACCATTATGTACCAGAAAACATATCATATCCATTTTGTAGGCGTCGGCGGTATCGGCATGAGCGGTATCGCCGAGCTGCTGCTGAATCTGGGATATCAGGTGTCCGGTTCCGACGAGATATCATCCGACATCACGGAAAACTTGAAAAAACTGGGCGGTGTTATTTACAAAGGTCATGCCGGAACACAGATTCAGGGAGCGGATGTCGTCGTGATATCTTCGGCTATCAGTACGGAGAATCCGGAAGTGGCGGCCGCCAGAAAAGCTTCCATTCCGGTGATTCCTCGCGCAGAAATGCTGGCGGAACTGATGCGTCTCAAATACAGCATCGCCATCGCGGGTGCTCATGGAAAAACCACCACTACCTCCATCGTCGCCTCCGTGCTGGATAAAGGAGGGCTGGATCCGACGGTCGTGATCGGCGGCAGGCTGAAGAGCATCGGAACCAATGCTGTCTTGGGAAAAGGCGACTTTATTGTCGCTGAAGCGGATGAAAGCGACGGTTCTTTTCTTAAATATTCTCCGGCGATTGCCGTCATTACCAATATTGACCGGGAACATCTGGATTTTTACAAGGATATGGATCATATCAAATCAGTATTCCTGAATTTTATTGACCGTATCCCGTTTTACGGGCTGGCGGTGCTGTGCCTGGACAATGAACCTGTCCAGGATCTGATCCCGGATATCCAGAAACGATTTACGACATATGGTATGAGTCCCCAGTCAGATTACAGAGCGGGGAACGTGGTGTTTCAGGGAATGAAAACCCGCTTTACCCTGGATTACCGCGGGAGGCGGCTAGGTAACATCCTGCTGAATCTTCCGGGCATCCATAATGTCTATAACGCTTCCGCCAGTGTGGCGGTCGGGCTCGAACTGGGGATTGCCTTTGAAAAGATCCAGAATGCTCTTGAAACCGTTCAGGGCGTTCAACGCAGGATGGAAATCAAAGGAGATGCCCAAGGCATTACGGTGGTGGATGACTACGGTCATCATCCCACCGAAATTCGCAGCACCCTGGAGGCGCTTCGGGAATGCTGGCCAGATCGGCGCAAAGTCATTGTATTCCAGCCGCATCGCTACAGCCGGACACGCGCTCTGTTTGATGATTTCACCCGGGCTTTTTATCAAAGTGACGTACTGGCCGTACTGCCGATCTATCCGGCAGGCGAAAAACCCATCGAAGGCGTGAACGCGCTGGAATTAAGTGAGCGAATCCGCGTCCGTGGACACAAAAATGTCATGTATTTAGAAAATCGACTGACAGCCGCAGAGCATTTGTGTGGGATACTTGAACCCGGTGATGTCCTGCTGACCCTGGGAGCGGGGGATGTCTGGAAGGTCGGTGAAGCCGTCCTGAAACAATTACGCCCATCAGATGCGCAGATCGGAAGCAAATGATGCGGCTGACAGCGGACGATCGCAAATGGCTTTCTGATGCTGCAGGCGGCAGTGTTTGCTACGGAGAGCCTATGGCCCGCCATACGTCATTTCGAGTGGGAGGCCCTGCAGAAGCCCTTGTGACACCGGCAACAATATCTGACCTGTCTTTACTGATTTCCGGCCTTAAGGACAGGAAACTTCCTTATCGGATTCTGGGCGGAGGCACCAATCTGATTGTCCGGGATAGTGGTATTCCGGGCGTCGTAATCCGTCTGCAACAATGTTGCCGAGGTATTACGGTCGAATCGTCCAACAACGCACAAACAGCGCTTACAGCCATGTCCGGAGAAAACCTTCAAAAATTGTGTGTATTCGCCATGCGAAGGGGATTTCAAGGCTTGAATTTCGCGCTGGGCATTCCCGGAACCGTCGGCGGCGCTATCCGGATGAATGCAGGAACAGCTCTGGGGTGGATGTCCGATGTGCTGGAATCCCTCATCGTGCTGGATCCATCCGGGCGGATGAAGACAATACCCAAAGCGGATTTACGCGTTGCATATCGAAGTATGGTGTTCCCCGATACCTGCAATGCGCCTGAAAACGTCATCATATCCGGACGCTTTGTTCTGAAATCCGGAGATGTTGGTGCGATAAAATCCGAAGCCAGAAAGATTTTACAGCAGCGCCGGCGCCGTCAGCCGACAATCCTCCCCAGCGCCGGCTGTATCTTTAAAAATCCATCAACAGGCAAAACCGCCGGCGAATTGATCGATCTGGCAGGGCTGAAGGGATATAAAGTCGGCGGCGCCGAGATATCCCTGAAACATGCCAATTTTATTGTTAACACCGGCAAAGCGACAGCTTCCGATATTCTGACGATCATGGCGCAGATGCGCCGCATCGTTTACGAAAAGTTTCAGATATCCCTTGAACCTGAAGTGATCATCGAGGGTGAATAACACATATGGGTAAAACGATCTACAGAAGAAATTCCACGATCCGTAAAATGAAAAAAGCCCGTTTTCGACGCTCTTGTAAGAATCTGGTCATGGGAATGCTGGCAGTAGCGTTAATGAGTTTGTTTTTCATTCTATGTCATGATATTGTCATCCAGAGTCCGTATTTCAGGGCAACAACTCTGGAGGTATCCGGCAATGTCCGGTTGTCTGTCAATGATGTTCTCAAAACCGCACATATTAAACCCGACGAAAACGTTCTGATGATCAACATCCCGCTGGCCACCAAATATCTGCTATCCAATCCCTGGATATCATTCGCTCAAATTCGCAGGGAACTTCCAGGAAGTATCTATATTTCCATTAAGGAGCATCAGGCGCTGGCTGTTCTGGATATAGGCAAAAAATTTCTGATGGATACCGATGGCAATATTTTTAAAGAGGTTTCAGACTCGGATCCAACAGATCTGCCGACAATAGAAGGCATCGATTATTCTGATCTGCCCATAGGAGATGTAGGAAGAAGCAGCAGCTTCAATGCGGTGTTGTCACTGCTGAATATCGGAAAAGGCAATTCCGCTGTTTTGTCCAATCACCAGATTCAGCGGATAAAAGTGGACAGAGAATCTGGTATCACCATCCATACAACTCAACCGATCGAGAATGTAACAGTAAATGCCATTTTTATCGGTTATCAAGACTATCCGGAGAAGTTTGTGAGACTGAAGAAAATAATCACATATTTCAAAACAAGCAGACAAAATCAGGGAATAGACTGGATCGATCTGCACCAGATGAACCGTGTGGTTGTCAGCCCATTGATGACAGCATCATCGTCCCCGGGTTCAGGTGACCATAAGGAGAGTTGATATGCCGAAACAACAGAACATCATAGTGGGACTTGACATCGGGACGACCAAGATATGCGCAGTTGTCGGCGAAGTATCCGGAAGCGACATCAATATAATCGGCATTGGTTCCCACCCATCCATCGGTCTGCGAAAAGGCGTTGTCGTCAATATCGAAGCGACGGTAGATTCCATCAAAAAAGCGGTTGAAGACGCCGAACTCATGGCAGGTTGTGAAATATCATCGGTATATGCAGGAATTGCCGGAGGCCATATTACGGGGTTCAACAGCCGGGGAATCATCGCCATAAAGGGGCCGGAAGTCACACCAGGCGATGTCGAACGGGTGATCGATGCTGCCAGGGCAGTGGCAATTCCCATGGACCGTGAAGTCATCCATGTACTTCCTCAGGAGTTTATTGTAGATGATCAGACCGGTATTCAAAATCCAGTAGGGATGGCGGGCGTCCGTCTTGAAGCCAAGATACACATCGTTACCGGTGCAGTGACATCCGCTCACAACATCGTTAAATGCGCCAATCGATCAGGGCTGGATGTTTGTGACATTGTTCTGGAATCTCTGGCATCGGGCGAAGCGGTTCTGTCTGAAGAGGAAAAGGAGCTCGGCGCAGCGCTTCTGGATATCGGCGGCGGCACAACGGATCTGGCCATTTTTTCAGGCAAAAATATCCGCCATACCTTTGTGTTAGCCCTCGGCGGCAACAATTTGACCAACGATATCGCCGTAGGGCTTCGAGCCCCCATAGCCGAAGCTGAAACCATCAAGAAAAAGTTCGGCGCCTGTGCGGCAGGCAGCATCAACCCTGACGAAATCGTTGATGTTCCCGGCATGGGCGGACGCAAATCCCGGAGCCTTCCACGACAGGTGCTGGCCGAAATTCTGGAACCCCGCATGGAGGAAATTTTCGAGCTGATTCGACGTGAAATTTACAGAGCAGGCATGGAAAATGCTATGGCGTCCGGAATCGTCATCACCGGCGGTTCATCCATGCTGGAAGGCGCCCTTGAAACCGCGGAGTCGGTATTCAGTCTGCCTACCCGGATTGGAAAGCCCATGGGTATCAACGGGCTTGTGGATGTTGTCAACAACCCCATGTATGCAACAGGCGTTGGGTTGGTACTGTATGGCGCCAGACATCAAAATACCAGAAAATTCAAAATTCAGGATAAAAATGTATTCAATCGTATTATCAGTCAGATGAAAAAATGGTTTAAAGATGTGATCTGACAAGCCCGAATCACGAAATCGCGAACCGGGCAGAACTTGAGGGTAATGGACGGCAGTTGAAAATTCGAACTATCTGAAAAAACAAAGGGTTTGGGGGGTGAAACATGTCGTTTACATACGTTGAGACGGATAAACAGGCCGTCATTAAAGTGATTGGTGTTGGCGGCGCTGGGGGAAATGCTGTCAACAATATGATTGAATCTAACCTTCAGGGTGTCACATTTATTGTGGCCAATACCGATGTTCAGGCACTGAATGCATCCCAAGCTCCGGTCAAACTTCAGATCGGTGAAGCACTGACCAAAGGCCTCGGCGCCGGCGCCAACGCAGATAGAGGCAGAGAGGCAGCCCTTGAGAATGCTGATGCCATCCGCGATGCGCTGGCCGGCAGCAACATGGTATTTATTACCGCCGGATTCGGAGGCGGCACCGGCACTGGCGCTGCACCGGTAATTGCCAATATCTGCAAGGAAATGGAGATATTGACGGTAGCCGTAGTGACCAAACCGTTTTCCTTTGAGGGGAAAAAACGCACCCGATGCGCTGAATCCGGCATTGAAATGCTGCGTGACACCGCTGATACGGTAATCACCATTCCTAACGACCGACTGAGAGGACTGGCATTAAAAAATGCGAAACTGATCGACATGTTCAAAAAAGCGGATGAGGTGCTTTTGAATTCCGTCAAAGGTATCACGGACCTGATTTTTATGCCTGGCTACGTCAATCTCGATTTTGCGGATGTCAGCAGTGTTATGTCCAAATCCGGAATGGCGCTGATGGGAATCGGCATCGCCAACGGTGAAAATCGTGCTCTGGAAGCTGCCGAAAGAGCTATCCAGCATCCGCTGCTAGAAGATATGTCCATTTCCGGCGCTAAAGGGGTATTGATGAATATCACCAGTACACGGGACATTACCCTGGAAGAAATGACCGAAGCCTCTGACCGAATTTACAAGGAAGTCGGCGATGACGCGGAAATATTCTGGGGCCAGATTTTCGATGACGGCCTCGGAGATGAAATGCGGGTGACGGTTATCGCAACCGGAATCGGTTCCGGTATCGACACAGGAATCGTTAGAGGCGGCAGAAAGCTGGCGGTATTGAGAGGTAAAATCCGCAATGCCAATCCGTCGGATCCGGATATCATCGATTATGACGAACCTGCCTATATCCGGAAAAATTCAAAAACAGAAGAGGATGGATTTCAAACCTCTGAGGATGGATTCAGAATTACACCAATGGATGAAGACGATCTGGATGTACCCACTTTTTTACGAAAAAAGGCTGATTAGTCGTTGACCCGCCATAAAGCTGTCCGGATGTTCAGGGAGAACAACACTGAAACGGGAGTTATCCGAAAAAACTGGAAGGGGAAGATCAGCATTGCGCTGATTTACCCCAACCGGTATGCTGTAGGGCTTCCCAATCTGGGGTTTCAGACCGTTTACAGTCTCTTCAATTCCATGGAATCCGTCGTATGCGAGCGGGTTTTTCTTCCGGATACCGATGATACATGCCCTCTTTCTCTGGAATCCTCCAAACCCCTTACGCAATTTGATATTATCGCCTTTTCGATATCGTTTGAAAATGACTATCTGAACATTCCCATACTGTTAAACGCCGCGGGTATTCCATTGCGGTCTTCCGAACGGGATGACGCAATGCCGATGGTAATTGCCGGCGGCGTCGCGTGCATCATCAACCCTGAGCCCATCGCCCATTTTATTGACTGTTTCCTCATCGGCGAAGCTGAGATGCTGCTTTCCCCGTTCATATCCCATATCGACTCCGGATTCACACGCGGCGAGCTTCTCTACCAGTTGGCCTGTCATGTGCCAGGAGCTTACATCCCCGCATTCTATGAAGATCGCTATACACCGGAAAGCGGTTTCACAGAGCTGTTTCCGCTGAAGGATGTGCCTGAGAAAATTTCCAGAGTATTTGTTCCACAGATAGACCTGTTTCAGACACAAAGCACGGTGATTGCATCACAATCCTCCTTTAGGAACAGCCATCTGATTGAAGTCAGCCGGGGATGTCCTCACGGCTGCCGCTTTTGTTCCGCCGGGTTTGTTTACCGCCCTCCCCGTTTCAGATCCCTGCCTGTACTGGAATCATGTATCCGCAACGGTATCCAGAGGTACGACAGAATCGGACTTGTGGGCGCGGCCGTATCCGATCTCCCGGATATGGATCGTCTATGCGAATATGCACAAAAAGTGGGCGCCCACCTCTCCTTCAGTTCGCTTCGAACAGACGCGCTAACGCCATCACTGATTGCTTCTCTGGCTGCAAGCGGCGTAAAAACGGCTACCATAGCGCCGGATGCAGGCTCAGAACGCATGCGGCAGGTGATCAACAAAGGAATTACAGAGTTCCAGATACGAGAAGCTGCGACAGCCCTGGTGTCTGCGGGTATTCCCAATCTGAAACTCTATTTCATGATCGGTCTTCCCACAGAGACACCTGAAGATGTTGACGCCATTGTAATTTTGTGCCGGAAGATAAAAGACGGGTTTCTGGAAAGCAGCAGAGCAACAGGACACATTGGCAGCATTACCGTAAGTATCAATGCCTTTATCCCCAAGCCATTCACACCGTTCCAGTGGGCGGCAATGGATCGTAAAGATATTCTGAAAAAAAAGTTCGAAACGGTGCTGCGAGGGTTGAAATCCGTACCCAACATGCGGGTCGAAGTGAATAACTTCAGAGAATCCATTATATCAGCCATGTTGTCTAAAGGGGATCGCCGGTTTTCCGAACTTTTAATACACGCCGCGAAAAACCGGGGGAACTGGGGGAAAACGTTTCGAGAAATGCCCCAAATTCCCCTTTCCTCCTGTATTTATCGAGAACGCTGTGTGGAAGAACCTTTGCCATGGGATCACATTGACAATGGCGTCGATAAAAAGTTTCTGCAAAAAGAATATGACAGAGCACTGAACGGGAAAAAATCCCCCCCATGTTCCATGTCTTCGGGATGCCAGGTCTGCGGTGTCTGCAAGAACGCAGTAACATCACTCGTCTAGTCCGGCGGGAATTTTTATGAATTCAATCCCCTCGGATTTCAAGGTTTCTTCTTCGGCAGGAGTGCTGATTCCTCTGATATTCCGGGGCTCTGAAATGCCGTAATGGATTTTTAAGGCTTCAGTAGCAAAGCGGGTGCCTACATTATCAAAATTTTTTTCTAAAAATGCTGATATCTTGTTACGCAATACGGCTGCTTCCCGATATACAGTTTCCACATCCGCACCACCCCCTGAAGATGCAATTGAAAAGGCCGTCGGAACCTTGCTGATACATGTGTCGCTACAGACTGGACATGTCAGCAGCCCCTTGGCTTTTTGATCTTCATAGGCATTTCCATCATCGAACCATCCTTCGAATAAATGGCCCAGACTGCATTTTAATTCAAAAACGCTATGATCACAAATTTCAGTTGGATTTGACTACCTTTGTCGTGTTGCTGAGCGATCGAACAATCTGGCCGGGAAGGGTTGGCAGATTCATGAGAGGGCGAA
>LKPX01000042.1 GCA_001443525.1 Desulfobacteraceae bacterium RAAP-1
CGCTGTGCCGCGATTCGACGTACTGAATGTACAGTCTCATCGCTGCTCGCTTGCTTTCGCGGTCTCAGTCCGAATGCTTGCTGGAATATCATTTTGAAAGCAAAATGGAATTACGCAAGTCTTTTGCATGCAAATTTTTAAGAAGCCGTGTCCCGCGTCAAGTTTTGGGTATATCCGGCTATTTTCCTGCAGGCATGGAGGCAGGCGCCGTTATCTGTTTTTTCAATCGCGCCGTAATGTCAGCAATTTTCACATCCAGTTGACCGGTCTGCGTATCAATATTCAGAGCTTTGGCCTTATCCAGCAGATCAAGCGCTGTTTTCAGACTCGCGTCATCGCCTTTACTGGCAGCAATATCCGCCTTGTATTCCAGCATGGCCTGTTCCATTCGGTTCAATCGAAGCGCCGCCTCATTACGCAAGTTGCGGGTAATGGCGTATGGCTGCGCCAACGCAATCATATGCTTGATGCCTTCGAAATCCGGAATGCCGGGTTTACTGATGATTGCATCCGCCTTGTCCAAATAATATTTGAAGATAACAGGATACACAACCTCTTGAGTGCATACGCCATGAAGCGTTTTAGATACCTGCACCCCCGGAAGTGCAATCAGCCGTTTTTCACCTTTGGGGGCAAACCTTCCCTGCCAGATTTCAACGCCGTTTTTAACCGGCTTCAAATAATAATTGTGTGAATTGGAGAAGCTGAACCCAAGAAGAAGCATTATCAGCAGCCCAACCCCCCCAGCCGCCAACTTAACGGCACTATTCATTGGCTCCGGTTCTTTGTTCTGAGAGGTTTCTTGTAGCTTTGTAGTCGTAACCTTGGGAATTTCCGCCTGCTGCGCCTTGATCGCCTTTTTCCGCTGCTCGGCGGCAATGCGCTCCGCTTCAGCCTTTTCAGCAGCAACGCGCTCGATTTCGGCTTTCTCGGCAGCAATGCGTTCGGCTTCAGCCTTCTCAGCGGCAAGACGTTCGGCTTCGGCCTTCTCGGCAGCAAGACGTTCGGCTTCGGCCTTCTCAGCAGCAATGCGTTCGGCTTCGGCCTTCTCAGCGGCAAGACGTTCGGCTTCGGCTTTCTCGGCAGCAATGCGTTCGGCTTCGGCCTTCTCAGCGGCAAGACGTTCGGCTTCGGCTTTCTCGGCGGCAATGCGTTCGGCTTCGGCTTTCTCGGCAGCAAGACGTTCGGCTTCGGCCTTCTCGGCGGCAACGCGCTCCGCTTCGGCTTTCTCAGCGGCAAGACGTTCGGCTTCGGCCTTCTCAGCAGCAACGCGCTCCGCTTCATATGAAGCGATATCGGCCTTCAAATCAAAAGTTCTAAATAAAAGCGCCGTAATACGCTCTGCCTCTTGTGGATCAGCGGCAGAGACAAACGGCGGAGCAACCGGTGTCGGAGAATCATCGGCTGGCGGAATGAACATCTGGGGAGGATGCCAGCCATCAAATTTTTTCAGAACCAGTTCGGAAATTGAAAGCGGCTTGGCGGCAGAATCAGGCGATGCCATATCTTCCTCTGGTTTTTCAGCCTGTTGAACCGCTTTGGCAGAAGCCGGAGCCGTCTTGCTTCCGGTTGCTTTTTTCTTCGGCGTCGATTTTTTCTTTGAACCCTTGGTTGAAATGCTTTTTGCCATAAAGACCCCTTTGACTTAATATATCAAAATGATACCTAAAATGATACCGCACAGTTTATATCGGATGAGTCTGGATTTGTAAATAGCATTTTTCAGGAAAATTCATCAGGAATAGAGATGATATTTCCGGCTGAGACGCTTGAACACTTCAAGCTCCGGTTGCCAGGATGCTTCAATGTCATCCAGAAACTCAAGGTTTTCAATGCGCAGACGTATCCTGGAATCACCGATGATCATATCTATCGGCAATTTTTCAAATTCATACTCATAAGGCGGCTGTTTCCATAAAAATGCGTCTTTATGATGAAAAAGGATTGCCTGAAGAAGCTTTAAAGATGTCCGATAAGGGCGATATCGCATTGGATCCACAACATGAATCTGAAATCCACGGCACATCTTGCCCTGCCACTTGCCGGAAGTCGGCTCAAAAGCGATTTCCCTCAGTACGACACCCGGAATATCGTCATCATTAAGAAAAGATATAATTTGATGCGGATCGAGAAACGGCGCTCCAAAAATTTCAAACGGCTGCGTCGTACCGCGGCCTTCCGATATACAGGTGCCTTCCCAGATCACCTGCCCGGGATAGACCATGGCGGTTGCAGGCGTCGGCATATTGGGCGATGGCGCTACCCAGGCAACGCCGGTATCCGAAAAAAACATGCGCCGGCGCCAGCCTTTCATGGGAATCACTTCAAGATCGCAACCGATTTCGTAGTCACCGTTAAAAAGCAGCGCCATTTCGCCAATGGTCAACCCATGACGCATGGGAATTGGAAACCGGCCGACAAAAGATTGACTGCCTGCAGTCAAGCAATTTCCTTCCACAGATACTCCGTTGACCGGATTGGGCCTGTCGAGAATCAGCACCTTCTTGCCATTAGCCCGCGCGGCCTCCATGCAGTAGGACAGTGTATAGATAAATGTATAGACCCGTGTACCGACATCCTGTAAATCCACAATGAGGACATCGATGGTATCCAGCATATCCGAACTGGGAATCCGGGTAGCGCCATACAGGCTGTAAATGGGAATATGAAGATATGGGTCCATATCATGGCTGGATTCAATCATATTGTCCTGTTTTTCCGCATAAAATCCATGCTGCGGCGAAAACAGGGCTTTCAATTGCCCGGGAAATACCCGATCTATCCGTACCCGGGCGTGACAAAACCGATTGTCCACAGACGCCGGATTACACAACAGCCCTATCCGTTTCCCGGCCAGCCATGCCGGCGGATCCGCCAGAAACTGTTCAAGCCCTATTCTGACCGTTTCCATACCCGTTGTTCCTCTCCTCTCACGCATTCAGACTTCGGCTTTTTACAAAGCCGTCAAACCGGACATTTTATGAAGCCGTCAAATTGACTTTTGATAGTATCATCATATATCATACTCACATGCATAGTGGAATTATCTTTGATATCAAAAAATACGCAACCCATGACGGGCCAGGGATCCGCACGACGGTTTTTTTGAAAGGCTGCCCTCTGTCCTGTCGCTGGTGTCACAATCCTGAAAGTCAGCTTCCGGCAAGAGAAAAACTCTATCGCATCAATCGCTGCACCGGTTGCGGCGAATGTATGACGATATGTCCGGAACATGCCATTGCCACTGTCGACGCAAAGATGCACACGGATGTCACACTGTGCAAACGCTGCGGCCTGTGCGCCGATGTCTGCCCTGTGGAAGCCAATGAAATGGTTGGCCGCAACATGACCGTGGCGCAGGTGATGGCTGAAATCGAGAAAGATATTCTTTTTTTTGACGAATCATCCGGAGGAGTAACCTTTTCAGGGGGAGAGCCGCTGCATCAGCCGAAGTTTCTGGGCGAACTCCTCGAGACATGCCAGGTGCAGGGCATCCATACGGCCCTGGATACCAGCGGATTTTCGCATTGGGAAGTGATCAACCGGATGCGGAAGCATGTAAATCTCTTTTTATATGATCTCAAACTGATGGATGATGAAAAGCACAAACATTTTACCGGCATATCCAACAAGATGATTCTGAACAACTTATGGGAACTGTCTTCCCGAAAACACCATATCCGGATTCGTTTTCCCGTCATTCCCGGCATCACGGACGACAAAGACAATGTAACCGCCGTCGCCAGATTCGTTGCATCATTGCCATCTGTACCCGATGTGGATATATTGCCATATCATGCTTCAGGTTCGGGAAAATACGCCGGCATCGGAAGCGTTTACAGCCTTCCGGATATTCGCCCTCCCTCGGATGCGGATATGGAGCGCATTGCCGCCTGTCTGCATGAAATGAACCTGAATGTCACCATAGGAGGTTAAATGGCTGTTTCAGAAAGAGTTACACGGCTCAGAACCCGGAGCCTGAACACATCCCCGTCTCTTTCAACAGAACGGGCGGAACTGATGACCGCCTTCTACCGTCAGAATACGGGCATGGTCTCCACACCGGTACGCCGGGCGCTGGCGTTTCAATACCTGTTAACACATAAAGCCATCTGTATCTTAGAGGATGAACTGATCGTCGGAGAAAAAGGCCCTGCCCCCAAGGCAACCCCCACATATCCGGAACTGTGCTGCCACAGCCTGGAAGATCTGGACATTCTGAATTCCAGAGACAAAATTCCCTTTGCCGTCAGCCCTGAGGCCCATAAGGTGTATCAGGATAACATTATTCCCTTCTGGAAAGGCAACTCCCTGCGGGAGCTGATTTTCCGGGAGATGAGCAGTGAATGGAAAACGGCATACGACGCCGGTGTTTTTACAGAGTTCATGGAACAGCGGGCGCCAGGACATACGGTGCTGGGAAACAAAATTTACCGGCAGGGTTTTCTTGATTTTAAACAGGAAATCGACGCTCATCTGAAAGAACTGAACTATCTCGATGATCCAGACGCCTATGATCGCCGGCAGGAACTGGAAGCCATGTCCATCTGTGTGGATGCCATGATCCGGTTCAGTCATCGTCATGCGGAAAAAGCCCGGCTTTTGGCCGAAGAGGAACTCCTTCCGGAGCGAAAGGCCGAGCTGATGCAGATTGCGGAAACCTGCCAGAAAGTTCCCTCCCACGCTCCGGAAAATTTTCAGGAAGCCCTTCAATATTACTGGTTTGTTCATCTGGGCGTAACAACGGAACTGAACACCTGGGATGCTTTTGATCCGGGCCGTCTCGATCAGCATCTGTTGCCGTTTTATCGAAAAGGGGTTGAAGATGGAAGCCTGACCCGTGAAAAAGCCGAAGAGCTCCTTCAATGTTTCTGGATCAAGTTCAACAACCAGCCGGCACCGCCCAAGGTGGGCATCACAGCCGCAGAAAGCGCCACCTATACAGACTTTGCACAGATCAATGTCGGCGGTCTTACCCCCGATGGAGCCGATGGGGTCAACGAGGTATCCTATCTGCTTCTGGATGTTATTGGAGCCATGCGCCTTTTACAGCCAAGCTCCTCCATTCAGGTCAGCAAAAAGAATCCGGATCGATTCATCAAACGGGCGACAAAAATCATCCGCACCGGATTCGGTCAGCCATCGGTATTCAACGCTGATGTCATCTTTCAGGAACTGATCCGTCAGGGGAAATCCGTCGAAGACGCCCGTTGCGGCGGCTCCAGCGGATGTGTGGAGGTCGGAGCGTTCGGAAAGGAAAACTACAATCTTACCGGCTATTTCAATATGCCCAAGGTATTTGAAATCACGCTGCACAACGGCGTGGATCCTCAAACCGGGAAAAAGATCGGCATTGAAACCGGAAACCCTGAAGCCTTTAGCAGCATGGACGAACTCTTGACAGCATATATCCGGCAGATGCGTCATTTTATCGACATCAAGATACGGGGCAACAATGTGATAGAACGTCTGTACGCCGCTTATATGCCGGCGCCGTTTCTTTCCCTCCTGATTGACGACTGCATGGCGCGGGGGCTTGATTATCATAATGGCGGCGCCCGGTACAACAGCTCATACATCCAGGGAGTGGGCCTGGGATCGCTGACAGATATGGCGACAGCCATCAAATATCATGTCTTTGACCGACGCACGGTATCCATGAAAACATTATTGCAGGCGCTGGCCGATGACTTTTCCGGCCATGAACGCCTCCGGCTGATGCTGACTCATAAAACCCCCAGATACGGCAATGACGACGATTACGCCGACGATATGATGAAGGCTCTTTTCGAGGCCTATTTTCAAGCTATCGACGGCCGCCCGAATACCAAAAACGGCGTCTATCACATCAATCTGCTGCCGACGACCTGTCATGTATATTTTGGCTCCGTCACCGGAGCAACCCCCGATGGCCGTCATGCCGGAGCGCCTCTTTCAGAAGGAATTTCACCGGTTCAGGGAGCAGATCGAAAAGGGCCTACCGCCGTGCTGAAATCTGCATCCAAAATGGATCATGTCCGAACCGGAGGTACGCTCCTCAACCAGAAATTCACCCCGCAGCTGCTTAAAAACGATTCGGATCTGGATAAGCTGGTGCAGTTGATCCGCGCCTATTTCCGGTTGGACGGACATCACATTCAGTTTAATGTGGCGGACGCTGAAACGCTGAAGGCCGCCCGGCAGCATCCGGAACAGTATCGGGACCTGATTGTCCGGGTGGCGGGTTACAGCGATTATTTCTGTGATCTGACACCGGCGCTCCAGGATGAAATCATCGCCCGGACCGCGCATGCGTCGTTTTGACGACGATAAAAGGGTTTGGATCGGCTTTCGGTAATTCTTTCTATGAAGCCGTTTATTTCGGTTGCCGTATATTTTAAACCTTATGGACATCAAAAAATCCTTCGAAATTTTGAGGCTTGAACCCGATGCTTCCCCGGATGACATCCGGCAGGCATATCGGGATCTGGTCAATGTATGGCACCCGGATCGATTCCTGAACAATCCTCGTTTGCAGGAAAAAGCAGCGCATCAGCTTCTGGAAATCAACCTGGCTTACGAAACCGTCATAACATTTGTGGAAACGGCTTCAAAATCCTCTGCGCAACAACCCGAACAGACCGGAAAACCAGAGGCATCTCCGCCGCGTACCCGATCAAAATTCCATAGATTCCGTTTCCCCCGGAAAATTACCCTGGCGCTCCCGACGTGGCTGGCACGAATACTGGCGCGAATGCTGGACAACGTCATACTTGCGCTGGCGCTGGGGTACATGGAGGTATTCCGCCTGTTTCCGGCATCCCTGACTGGCGCCGGTCTGTGCATGTTTGCGATCATGCTGCTATGGGCTTTTATCGAAGCCAACCTTCTCAGCATGACAGGAACAACTCCTGGCAAATGGATGCTCAATATGCGGGTGGTAAACCGTCATGGCAATGCACCGGTGCTTCTCGAAGCTTTCAAGCGCAGCATGGCTCTCTGGTGGTATGGGCTGGGAGCCGGGTGTATCCCCATAACACTGTTGACACTGCCGATCGTTTGTTCGCGGCTGGCACGGAATCTGCCTGCCCGATGGGATGTGACCGGCCGTTTTGTCGTCATATTCGGCCATAGAACATGGGCAAGAACGATCGGCGCCATATTGACACTGCTGCTGGGGATATTTCTCGTCATGACGATGTGGATAGCCCAGCACTCAACGCATGGAATTTGACAAAACATGGAAGAAACAATTTACACACTGGATATAAAGACGAATGTCACTAAATCCGTTCTGGATGTATTCGACACCATGCTGTCTTTTCAGTTGGAGCCTGTGGATGATGCACCTGCCACAGATGTCAGCGAAAAACGCATTGTCGGTTCCGTCAACTTCGCCGGTCAGGTATGTGGCATTATCATTATCCATATCCAGGATGAATTCGCCAAAACCATGACAGCCGCCATGTTAGGAATGACGGTCGAAGAAATTGAAAGCGACGAGGAGGTCCGAGACGTCATCTGCGAAGTGAGCAATATCATCGGCGGCAATCTCAAGTCGTTTTTCAACGATTCCGGATTTTATTGCGTGCTTTCCACCCCGTCCATCACTTCCGGTGAAAATTTTGACATCACATCATTAAATACCGAACGCTATGAAAGCGCCAGCTACCGGTATCAACAATACAGTATCCGGATAGAAGTCGGCGTCAAGCTTCAAAGCGGTTATCAGGCAGACATCGCCGGAAGCACTCAGGAACCTCCGCGGATTGATACGCAGAAAATTCAGGAACTGAATCTTGCCGCCAGAATCCCGGATTCGGTCATCAATGTATTTACCACCATGCTTTCCATGGATATCCAGGTTGCCGATGCTGTTTCAAAGTCCGATCTGGAAGGAATGCGCACCGTCGGCGCGGTCAGTTTTGCCGGCGATGCCATGGGCATCATCAATATCCACATCACCGCCCAGTTTGCCCGCGAGATGGCGGCAGGCATGCTGGATATGGCCGTAGACGACGTGGATGACGATCAGGACGTCAATGATGTCATCGGTGAACTCAGCAACATTATCGGCGGCAATCTGAAATCCATATTTTCCGATGTCGGTCTTCGCTGCGAACTTTCCACTCCCTCCATTACCCGAGGCAGCGATTTCAGAATCGAATCCATGAACATGGAAAGATATGAACGCTTCGCTTTCACTTTTAACGATCGTACGTTCTTTGTTGAGTTCGGCCTCAAGCTCGCAGAAGGCCTGAACCTTCCAGCCATGAACGGCAAGGACATCAACTATCAGGTCGTTGAAGAAGGGAGTGCGGCGACGCCGCCCCAGTGGCCGGAATTAGCCGAACCTTCCGAAACGGAGGAGACAGCGCCCCAAAATACCCCGTCCCCTGAAATGCCGCCGGAAACCCTGCGAGAGACGCCGCCCGCAGACGGAAATGCAAGAGAAGACCGGCGATATGAAGCCCGCACCCAACCGGCGTTTTCACCATCCGATGTCAACCTGGAATTCTTGATGGATATCCCACTGGAAGTCACCATTGAACTAGGCAGATCCCGAATGAAGATCAACGATCTGCTTAAAATCAAGGAACATTCCGTGGTTGAATTGAGCGCCTTGGCGGATGAACCGGTAGATATCCTGGTCAATCACAAGCTGATCGCCAAGGGAGAAGTGGTTGTAGAAGGCGGAAAATACGGTATTCGGGTCATTGAAATTCTCAGCCGGGCGGAACGAATCAAAAGTCTCAGCCGACCCTAGGTTATTGCTGCACAGAAAAATCAAGCCATTGACGCATGGCATGAATATTGCTTTTTATTGCAGGATGATATCATCATTTTTTTACCGGAACCACGGAGTGAACCTATGCTGGTCATTACACGAAAACTGGAAGAAAAAATTTCCATTGGCAATGACATCACCGTCAGCATCCTGGGCATCAAGGGGAATCATGTCAAAATCGGCATCGATGCCCCGCGACACCTGTCCATATACCGAACCGAGGTATATAACAGTATTGTTGAAGAAAACCTGAGAGCTGCTGAAGTACCACAGGACATTTCATTTCTGGCCGGCAATGCGGCGGATGATACCAAAGTCTGATCACGGAACCGTGACGATAAATGGAGTATTGAATCATATGCTGACCATATCGACAACCCGTTTTGGGGAAATCGCCATCGACGAAGAGCGTGTCATTTACTTTCCGGAAGGACTACTGGGATTTCCGGAACAAAAAGATTACATTATTCAGCAGCACAAGCCAGACTCCCCATTTTACTGGCTTCAGTCTGTCACGCTGCCATATCTGGCATTCGTTATCATCAATCCGTTTCTGGGAGAAAAAAATTACCTCGTGGAACTGCCGCCCGCAGATCAGGCGTACTTCAACGGCATCGAGGATGGGCGGACGCTGGCGCTGGCGCTGGTTACCATCAAACCGGATGCCGTACCACCGCTTACCATGAATCTGGTAGGACCGGTCATTATTGATCTCGAAACCCGGACCGGCAAACAGGTGGTACTGTCAACAAACCGCTATACCTGTAAACACCCGCTGATACTGCCGTCATAATGCACATCGCACCCATTGCTTTCTGAAAACGGAAAGTGGCGACTTCACGAAAGGCGCTGATTGTGAAATCATTTCCGGGGCATGACGCGCAAATCCGCAACGAAGGATGCAGCACAAGCGCTGCATGCGAACATTTTACGAGGTCGTCATCATTGTTTCTCCGTTTCAGGGAGAATGTACTGCATTTCGTTTTGTATGCGGCCTCCAAAAATTTGACAACACATCAGAGAAACCGACAGCATCCAGAAAAAGACATCTCTCAAGACAATCCACCAGGAAAGAACGGATGCAGCGGTTTCTTCCGTCGAAAAACATCCGCAGGAGATGTTCAACCCTCTGACCGTATTAAACGCAAGAGCGGCCAGAAAGACTGTCAGAAGCAAGCTCGAGCCCAGCAATGCTCCTGGCAGCCAGATACCGGCCAGCAACAACAGTCCCAGCACCAGCTCCAGACATGGAATCGTCAATGCCGCCAGATTGACCAGTTGAGATGGCAATATCTGGTAATTGAAGACGGCTTCCGCAAAGGCTGCAGGATGCCGCATTTTATCGGCGCAGGCATATAAAAAAATCCCGCCCAGTATCAGTCTTGCAACAAGCGCCGAACGCCGGAACCACGGAGTATCCGCTATCGCGGCACGAGAAGGCTCATGAGGATTTGGAGACGGCATGGTGCAAATTTCTTCGCAGAAAAGATTACCATTACCGCATGCACTGGTTTCAAACTGCAAGACCGGATGATCGATACCGAACTCATGAAAAAGCGTATGTGCGATAGTTTTCTGAAGTTCGCGGGTCTGGCTGACCGGCTGATCTTTTACCACCACATGACACGAAAATGCGATACCGGATGAGCCCAGGTTCCAGGCATGCAGATAGTGAACGCCGGAAATTCCCGGAAAACTTTCCAGAACCCGCTGCACCGCCTGTATATCCAGGTCCCGCGGCGTGGCGTTCATCAAAATAGCCGTGGACTCTTTTAGCAGCGACCAGCAGTTCTTCAGGATGAACAGCACGATCAATACCGAAAGCAGCGGATCCAGCCAGTACCAGGGTTTATACATCAGTATCCAGCCATTGACCATCACTGCAACAGAGGTGAGCATATCTCCCATCATGTGCAGAAATGCGCCGCGGATATTCAGGCTGCCCCTGGCGTCCTGGTGCAGCAGCCACGCTGAAAAACCGTTTCCGGCGACACCGACAGCCGCAATCCCCATGACCATACCTCCGAAAACGGTTTCCGGGTGACGAAACCGCTGAAGCGCCTCGAACACGATAACCGCCGACGCTCCCGCAAGGATCACGACATTCAAAAGCGCCGCCAGTATTTCCGCCCGCCGGTATCCAAAAGTGTTCCGAAGTGACGCGCCCTTTTTCCCGATACGATGGGCAATGTATGACACCAGAATGGCCATGAAATCACTGAAATTATGTGTAGCATCGGAAATCAGGGCTACACTGTGCGCCGCCAGTCCGCCAATAATCTGAACCACCGGAATGATGAAATTCAGGGAAAGGGTCAACAGGAGTCGCACGCCCGTAGCGTGTTCGGAAACATCATGATGATGACAGCCGCCATGGGCATGTTCGGTTGAAGCAGTGTGGCAATGCCCATCATCTGCAGCCGTAATATTTTCTGATATATGTTTCATAAATCTCTCAACCGGGTGATGAAGATATGGCCACCGGCAATCCGGCGTCATGCCAGACCGTCCAGCCATTGACCAGCACCTGTACGCGGGTAAACCCCAGACTCTTCAGAAGCTGCGCCAGATCCTTACCGAGATTGCAGGTAGCTCCGTCGCAATAGGTAATGATCCGGGCGTCATTGGGCAGGTTGCCGATAACGTTGATGACCTGCTGTTCCGCCCCATCCCAGGGAAGGCTCCGGGCATTCTGAATATGCCCTCTGTCGAATTCCTCGACAGGACGGGCATCCAGAAATACGGCGCTGTGCGATTCGAACAGGGCCTTGGCGCCCGCCAGTGAAATCATCATGCTCCCGCCGGATGGGGTAGCAAACCGCCCTTCTATCGACCAGTTTCCCACCAGCGGCAGCGGCTTCGAACGCAAATAATTGGATGCAACACCTGCGGCCGTCGCTGCCGCCACAATCAGCAGCATCTGACAAATTGCACGAAAATATGGATTATCATCTTTTGCTATTTTACAGCCGCCAGCCATTTTTTGACATCCTCTTTTTTGGGCACCTTCCCGACACTCTTCACCTCTCCGTTGACCACCACGGCAGGGGTTCCGAATACGCCATATCCGGCAATCGCCATCATGTCCGTCACTTTCTCCACATCCGCGGCCACACCGGCTTCAGCGACAGCATCTTTCACCACTTTTTCAGTTTGTTGACATTTGGAGCATCCAGGCCCCAATACCTTGATTTCCATAACCGCCCCCTCACACATATACATTAAAAAGAAAAGATTTCTCAATCATTCAGAACATCGGGAAGTTTTTCCACAAATGCCCGGATTTCATCACGAACCCGCCGGTAGCAGTTCATGATTTCTTCTTCTGTCACAGCGTTTTCAGCCAGCTTCGGGGGATCTTCAAACCCGAAGTGATGCCGCCGGGTTTTGCCCGGAAACAGCGGGCAAGACTCATTGGCGTGGTCACAGAGCGTCACCACGTCGTCGAAATCCATCCGCCCGAGACTTTCGATGGACTTTGGCTTGTATCCGGAAATGTCTATGCCGATCTCCGCCATGCTCTGTACTGCGCGGGGATTGACAAGCCCGGGATTTACGCCCGCCGAATATGCTTCTAACAAACCGGTCTTCAGATGTCGAGTGAGACCTTCCGCCATCTGGCTTCTGCAAGTGTTGCCGGTACACAGAAAGAGGATTTTCAATCTGGGTTTCCCATCGCCCCCCATCGCTCCGGAAATCTCTGTATCTTGTGTAATCATGCTCTTTCTCTCCTTCTCTACATCAGCACATTAAAAAGATAACCAACGATCATTATCCCAAATGCCACAACCCCAAAAAAGACGGCGATCAGCCTGGGTTTTAAAACCTTGCGCAGAATCACCGCCTCCGGAAAGGAAAGTCCGATAACAGACATCATAAACGCCAGTACCGTTCCCAATGCCGCGCCTTTTTCAATCAGGGCGTGTACCACAGGAATAATGCCTGCCGCATTGGAATACATGGGAACGCCAATCACCACCGCGAGCGGTACGGACCACCATGCGCTTTTTCCCATGATCGACGCCATAAATCCCTCGGGAACATAGCCATGAATTCCAGCGCCAATGGCAATTCCGACCAGTACATAAGGCCACACCTTGCCGACGATATCCTTGATGGCATCCAGACCATACTGAATCCGATCCGCCCAGGTTAGTTTCTCTTCCACCATGCCGCTTCCACTGGTCTTGATCTGAAGCACCCAGTCTTCCAGATAAGGCTCCATATGAAGCTTTCCGATGATCCAGCCGGCAATCATGGCAATAAGCAATCCGGTACTGATGTAAATGGCGGCGACCTTCCAGCCGAAAAGCCCATAGAGCAGCACCACGGCAATTTCATTGATCATGGGTGCCGATATCAAAAACGAAAAGGTGACGCCCAGAGGCACTCCGGTTGTGACAAAACCGATAAAAAGCGGCACCGCAGAACAGGAACAAAACGGCGTAACAATCCCCAGCAGCGCTGCCAGCACGTTTCCAATGGACTCCCTCTTGCCTGCCAGAATCGCCCGCGTTTTCTCAGGCGTAAAGAAAGACCGGACAACACCAACGCCAAACACGACCAGAAGCAGCAACATCAGCACCTTGGGCGCTTCAAAAATGAAAAATTCCACCGCGCCGCTTAAACGCCTTCCATGCTGCAAGTGCAGTACGCTGTAGGTGACCAGACGGGAAAAGCTTTCCAGTTCACCATACACAAACCACCACAGCACCAGCAGCGGCACGATGTACGTCAGATAACGAAGCGTTCTGAATTTTTCATCGGGTATATCCGGCTTTTCACAAGAATCCGGTATCACGGTACAACAGGATTGGCTATCGCACGTTTTCATGATATCTCCTTTTAACCAACGATTTTCAAAGGGTTCACGCCTTGATTGCTCCAGGCGATATATTCATAATTATGAATATAGATACCATGACATTTAAAGTCAAGCCTTATATTAAAGATGTATTATAAAAACATTCACAATTATATATTCGTCTAATGCCATACTGAACGCAACGGTAAAAAACGATGTATCCGGCTATTATCTGGCCGACGAAATATCGGGAACATACTGTGGAACAATGATCGCACTTCCAAGCGGTAAATGGATTGTATTTGCAACAATGCCAATTATTCGATTTGTCGAATTATTTATAATAGTTGCTGAAAAAGTTAAATCGTCAAGGTTTCGAAAACATATTCGCGAGCCCCAAAACCGACAACTGAAAGAATTGCGAAGAAAAATTCTCCGCATGTTTCTACCGCTAAATTCCTTGCGAGTAGGAACAAGTAATTCGTACTACGTTGAAAGGGCTGGGTGCCGACACTTTATCCTTTCACCAGCTGAAAGAACGTGATATTCTACATTGTATTCGACTATGAATTCTGAACGATCACCCCTGCCGGTTCCAACATAATTTCGTGAACAGCGACATATGATACCTGAAGATTTCAAACAACAACTGCAACAGCACATCGCCGGAGTCGAACACCCGCGGGAAAAGGTCATGGATGTGATATTCATGCTCCAGGACCGCTTTGGCTATCTCAGCGATGAACTGCTGGAAGACGCCGCCAGTCTTCTAAAAATGACGCCTCTGGAAGTGGAAGAAATCGCCACGTTTTACGAATTTATCTATCGCAGACCCGTTGGCGGTCATGTTATCCACGTCTGTGACGGCGTGGTCTGCTGGATGAGTGGCTATACCGCTATCCTCGATCATCTGCGCGGCAGGTTAGGCATTGATTTCGGAGAAACCACGCCTGACGGCCGTTTCACATTGCTGCCCACATGCTGCATCGGCTATTGCGACCGAGCCCCGGCGATGATGATCAATCGCAAGGTTTATGGAAATCTGACGCCGAAGCGCATTGACGAAATTCTCGAAAAACTGGGATGGGATATTACAGGAAAGCGTGATGACACAGGTTCTCTTTAAAAATCGTCATCCAGACCGGATAGCGACAATGGAAGAATATCGGGCAGGAGGCGGGTATGACGCGCTGACAGCGGTACTGGGTAAATACCCGCGTTCCAAAGTGCAGCAACTGGCGCTGGATGCCGTACTTCTTGGTCGCGGAGGCGCAGGATTCCCGGCCGGGAAAAAGTGGATGACCGTAGCCGAAACCGCGCCATTTCCCCGGTATATGGTCTGCAACGCCGATGAAATGGAACCGGGCACCTTTAAAGACCGCGTGCTGATTCACACCGATCCGCACCAGATCATCGAAGGCATGGTGATTGTGGGATACTCGGTGATGGCGGAAAGAGGTATCATCTTTATCCGTGCTTCCTACGAGAACGCCGCCCGGATCTTGGAGCGGGAAATCGAACGGGCGACCACAGCGGGGTTTCTGGGAGACAACATCCTGGGAAGCGGTTTTTCGATGAAAATTTCCGTTCACCGCAGCGCCGGACGATACATCTGCGGTGAAAATACCGCTCAGATCAACGCCATTCAGGGAAAACGCGCCAATCCCATACAGCCTCCGCCGTATGCCACTGAAAAGGGCCTCTGGAATCTTCCCACCGTCACCCATAACGTAGAAACCCTGGCCTGCGTACCGCACATCATCCGCAACGGTCCGGAATGGTTTAAAAGCCTGGCCGCTATTCCGACCGCTGCAGGCACCAAACTCTACTGCGTGAGCGGTGCGGTGCAACATCCCGGGTGTTTTGAACTGCCCATGGGAACCCGTCTGAGTGATATCATTGAAAATCACGCCGGCGGCATGCAAGCTGGATGCGCATACAAAACCTGCCTGCCGGGCGGGGCCTCCACTCGTTTTCTCCCTAAGTCGCTTTATGATATTGAAATGGATTTCGATACCATGAAAAAAGCGGGACATCGTCTGGGAACCGGTTCCATCATCGTGTTTGACGAAAAAACCTGTCTGGTGGGTGCGACCCTCAACATGATGGCGTTTTTCGCCCGCGAATCCTGCGGCTGGTGTACCCCCTGCCGGGAAGGCCTGCCCTATATGCGGGATATCCTGGCCCGCATCGAAGCCGGAGACGGCAAGCCGGAAGATATTCCCCTGCTGCGCCAGATGAGTAAATATGTATGGAATTCTTACTGCGCACTGGCTCCGGGGGCGGCGTCTCCGGTGGAAAGCCTGCTGACCTATTTTGAAGATGAAGTGCAGGAACATATCCATCAGCACCAATGTCCCTTCTCGTCAAAAGGATGACAATGCCGAAACTGATCATTGATGGCCGCCATATTGAAGTAGCGCCGGGAGTCAAAGTGATTGCAGCTGCAGAGCAGGCAGGAATCATGATCCCGCGTTTTTGTTATCATCCGGCGCTGGGTTCCGCCGGCGCCTGCCGGATGTGCGCCGTAAAATTTCTGGAAGGCCCGGTACACGGTCTGCAGATGAGCTGCATGATGGAAGCCAAGGACGGCATGGTGGTTTCCACGACAGATGATGAAGCCGTGGATTTTCGTCGCTTCGTCATCGAACTTCTGATGCGCAACCATCCGCATGACTGCCCGGTCTGCGACGAAGGCGGACATTGCCTGCTTCAGGATGAAACCGTCTCCAGCGGCCATGTGATGCGTCGACACATCGGAAAAAAACGCACCCATCGGGATCAGTACCTGGGCGAACTCATTCAGCATGAAATGAACCGCTGCATTCATTGTTACCGATGTCGGCGGTTTTATCAGGATTTCTGCGGATATCACGATTTCGGCGCCATGGGAAGCGCAAACCGTACCTGTTTCGGCAGATATGCAGACGGCCCACTGGAAAATCCGTTTTCCGGAAATCTCATTGATATCTGTCCCACCGGTGTCCTTACAGACAAGCCCGCCCGTTTCAAAGGCAGACGCTGGGATTTTGAACGCGCCCCGTCATTGTGTATCCACTGTTCGCTGGGATGCGCCACCATAGTCAGCGCCCGATACCGGGAACTGGTACGAGTGGAAGCGCGACACAACCCGGCTGTCAACGGTCATTTCATCTGTGACCGCGGACGATTCGGATTTGGCTTTGCAAATCACTCAAACCGTCCGCATCACGCCCGTATCGCCCCAGCCGCGGCAACCTATGCAGACGCCCTGCAAGCCGCCGTCAATCAACTGACTGAAATATCCCGAACTTTCGGTTCTCAAGCCATTGGAACCGTCAGCTCATCGCGCGCTGGCATGGAAACGCTGATGGCCCTCAAAATTCTGGCATCCGCCCAGCAGTGGCGATCGCCTTCCTGTTTTCAGGATGCACGCCAGCGCAACGCCGTAGTATCCGCCGTAATACGCCTGAGCCCCGATACAGCCGTCTGCCTGCATGATGTAGAATGCTCGGACCATATTCTGGTGATCGCTGCGGATCCGATTGCAGAAGCCCCCATGCTGGCGCTGGCGCTGCGTCAAGCCTGGCGTGACGGCGCCCGGGTTACGGTTTTAGATCCCCGTCCGGTATCACTTCCATGCGAATATACGCATATTCCCGTTGCGCCAAAACAACTGAGCGCCGTGCTGCAAAAACTGATGAATGCGTTATTGTCGTCACCGGACACACCCCAATTCCCTCCCCTTCGGACTTCAGATGATGCCCATAACGCCGGCACCGTATCTTCGCCTTCCTGCGATCCGAAACCCGATACAGCGTTGCAACTGCCGCTGCTGGCGGCATCGCTTCAAAGCAGCCAGCGTCCTGTCATCGTTTGCGGTACAAATATTGTTTCAGGTACTGTCGTCAATGCTGCCGCCGACCTCGTCATGCAGCTTCGCGCCAGCCGGAAAAACGCCGGAATATTCAACATTCTCCCCGGCGCGAACGCATTTGGCGCTGCTATTGCGAGCCCTGACGGGGCTTCGTTTTCCGAAATTCTGACCGCTATTGAAAGTGGAGAAATCCAGGCGCTGCTGATAGCGGAAAGCAATCCGGTACGCTGGTTTCCGGATCGGGCGCGTATCCGAAATGCCTTTAAAAAGCTCAAGCTTCTGGTGGCGCTGGATTATCTCCCCACCCCGGTGCTTGACGTGGCGCATATCATATTCCCCACTCAAACGCACTTTGAAACACCGGCTGTTTTTATCAATCAGGAAGGCCGGATGCAGCAGACGTCCATGGTTCACTGCAATGGAATGCCGCTGTCGCAACAAACCGCCGGAAAACATCCTCCGCGGGAATTTCGACATGATGTCCCTGGGGCAGGCGCTAAACCGGCTTGGCAGGTTCTGCTGGAGCTCAACGCCGCTCTGTCAGCCGTCAATACCCCACTGCCTTCATATTCAGAGCTGTGGGAACAGATCGAGCAAGAAACAGGCATCGCTATCGACAGGCGTCCGGACAGCGACATCTTGGAAGGTCGGCGGCTGCGGCTTGAAACGCAGGTGCACCTTCCTGAAACCCCGCCGCCGGATACGCCGCCGCCAATCAATCTCCAGGAGGACATGTCGCTGGAGCTGTACCCAGTGGAATCCTTCTGCGGAACCGAAGAGCTTTCCGCATATGCTCCCATCCTTTGCCGCATGGAACCGATGCCGGAGCTGATTATGCACCCGTCAGACGCTGCCGGATGCGGCCTGACAGACGGCGGAATGGTAACGATCCAGTCAGACGCTGTGACACTTGACGTGAGGCTGAAAACCGCCGCTGGCACCGCGACAGGCACCGCATTTCTCCCCAGACACCGTCAACTCGTCTGGCGTCAGGCCGGCAGCACTGATTCGAGAGCATCGCTGCTTCAAAAGTGAGCGGGGCGTGACACACCACAATCCCAAAACGAACCATCAGGATGACTGAGACAGAACACCTCATACAAATTTTCCGGGCGGCGATAGAGCGGGTAGATCCGTATAAGATGATGATCGACCATGTTTCGATTGAAGCGCAAAAGCTTGTAATCGCGTTTGACAGAGAACATCACGAAATCAATCTCGACGATTTCACCCGGATATTTGTGATCGGCGCCGGAAAAGCATCGGCCCGAATGGCTAAAGCCGTGGAAGATATTCTGGGCGATCGCATCACGCGAGGACTCGTATCTGTCAAATACGGCCATTCGGAAACCCTGAAACGTGTGGACGTGCTGGAATGCGGACACCCTGTCCCGGATGCGAACGGCGTCAGGGCCGCCCGGCGTATCGCCGATCTGGCGCGTGCGGCTGACGCACACACGCTTGTCCTGAATCTGATTTCCGGAGGCGGTTCCGCCCTCCTGCCATCTCCCCTGATTTATGAAGAGGGATATACCACAATCCGGATTACCCTGGAGGACAAACAACACATCACCCAATCGCTGCTGGCCTGCGGCGCCGATATTCAAGAGATCAATTGCGTGCGCAAGCATATCTCCAACCTCAAGGGCGGACGCCTGATGAGGCTCACAGCACCAGCCCGCAGTCTGAATTTTATCTTGTCTGATGTGGTGGGAGACTATTTAGATACCATTGCATCGGGATTGACCAGCGTGGACCCAACCACGTTCGGCGATGCGCTGGCCGTTGTCGAAAAATACCGGCTTCAAGACAGCGCACCCTCCGCCATCCTCCAGGTATTGAAGCTGGGCGCGGAAGGCAGAATCGCCGAAACACTCAAGGCCGGCGACCCGGCGATGAAGCTGACCACCCCCGTACTGATTGGAACCAATCGCTCGGCATTGCTGGCGGCATGCGAAAAGGCGCGTTCACTGGGATATCACACGGCGGCTCTGACCAGCAGCCTGACTGGTGAGGCGCGAGAAGCCGCCAAATGTCTCTATGGCATTGCCCGAGATGTCCGGCACAGTAATATGCTCGTAAAAAAACCAGGGTGCATCATTGCCGGCGGAGAAACCGTCGTCACCCTGCACGGCTCCGGCAAAGGCGGGCGCAACCAGGAAATGGCGCTTGCCTTTCTGGCGGAACTGGCCAGGAACAACGACGACGGAAAATGTGGAATTCATTTTCTGTCCGCATCCACGGATGGAACCGATGGCCCCACGGATGCTGCAGGCGCCTTTGCATCGGATCGGATTCTTCAGGTTTCAAAAGAGATAGGTCTTTCAATCAACGCCCATCTGCAGAACAACGATTCATACCACTTCTTCGAAAAAACCGGCGCGCTTTTCATGACAGGCCCTACCCTGACCAACGTGTGTGACCTGCATATCGCCATTATCCCGTAAATTCAATTGGGTTACAAAAATCAGAATTTTTAGACGGACTGGAAACACCCCCTTACACGAAGATGTTTCCAGACAGTAAAGCGTCACATCTCAAAAAAAGATCAACCCGAAATTTCCGCCGATCCGTCTTCTTCTATGGGAATGAGGGTTTTGTCCATTCCCGTTCTGGTCAAGAAAATGACAAGGCTTAAAATCGTTACAAGAAAAATAATGCTGGTTCCTTCCGTCCCCAGATTGAGACCGCCATCAGCATGAGGTTGGGACAGAAAGTCGCCGAGAGAGGCGCCCAGAGGCCGGGTCAGAATATAGGCGATCCAGAAGGCTGTAACTTCATTCAATTTGAAGAAGTAATAGGCAACGGTTACGATTCCGATCAGCGCCGCAAATATCAGCGCCGAATTCAGGTACCCGATTTTAAATCCCTCGGCAATATAGTCGCCGCCTGAAGTGCCGAGCGCAAAGGTAAATAAAATTGCAAGCCAGTAAAACGCTTCCCGTTTGCTAGTGTAGATAGAATGAATGGACAGCGTCTTTTCGCTGACGTACCAGGCGATAAAGGTTGCCGCCAGCGCTATGGAAAAAACGATGGTGGTGGTTCGCAGCGCCACGCCGAGATTGTCCACCAGGTTATCGCTGATCAAAGTGCCAACAACGCTGATCAGAACGACCACCAGCCAATAATTTCTGGGTACATACTTATTCGCCCTGAACTGGAAAAACAGAGTGATCAGAAAGAGCACCGTCATTACCAGGCTTGTATAGGTCAATCCCAGATTCAATTTGGCGTTCAACAAATCGGCGGCTGTTTCACCGACAGTGGTGGCCATAATCTTGATAATCCAGAAAAAAATCGTGATCTCCGGAACCTTGTTCAACATCTGCCGACTTCGTGACGGACTGGCAGTGGACCTGATGCCAGAATTATCGACTGTTTTTTCTAAACTGAATTGCCGTTCCATTAAATATCCTCCTTGTTTGATATTTTTTCGTTCATCGGGAATGCATTCCCGATTTGTGCATGGCCGCCTTATAGATGAACGAAGATTACAGCAACATGAACGCAAGGCGGATTTGACGGCTTCGTAAAAAGTCCGCATGCTGCGCTGCGCTACACCTTTCACCATCGTGGCGTACGATAAGCATGCTTCATCTTTAAGGATTTACGCACCTTGCCTGCGAATTTTCTACAAACCCGTCGAGTTCTTCATTGCAAAAAAATGGAAGGTGAATTATTTTCCGTTGCGGCTACCGCCATATGAATACGGAGACAATACTCATGATACTCTACTGGATATCCGGATTTATCCTGCTGATCATTAAACTCGGCGCTGCGCTGCTGGCACTGCTTCTGTGCGCTGCATACCTGGTGCTAGCCGAGCGAAAACTGCTGGCGCGGATGCAGATTCGATACGGCCCCAACCGGGCAGGTCCCTTCGGTCTGTTGCAGCCCATCGCCGATCTGATTAAAATGATGGCCAAGGAAGACGTCATTCCTGAAGGCGCTGACCGGATCATATTTCGTTATGCGCCGGCGGTGGCCGCGTCCTGCGCCATGCTCATTTTCGCGGTGGTGCCTTTCGGAAACAGTCTCACGCTCTGGGGAAGTCCGATTCCACTGGTTGTCACAGACCTGAATGTAGGGCTTCTGGCGGCACTGGGCTTATCGTCTCTGGGAGTTTACGGCGTGGCGCTGGGCGGCTGGGCTTCCCATTCCAAATACAGCCTGCTGGGCGCCGTCCGGGGAGTCGCCCAGATGATCAGTTATGAACTGCCGCTGGGGCTGTCGCTGGTTCCGATTGTCATGCTGTCGCACTCGTTCAGCCTGGTGGATATTGTGGCCGCCCAGAGAAGCTGGCCATTCATATTCATCCAGCCGGTTTCATTCGCCATTTTCTTTGTGAGCGCCATGGCGGAAATCAAACGCATTCCCTTTGACCTGCCCGAAGCTGAAAACGAGCTCATCGCCGGATATCATACCGAATACAGCGGGCTTCGCTTCGGGTTGTTTTTTCTGGGCGAATATGTCACTCTGGTGACGCTGGGATCGCTGACCGCCGTGTTTTTTCTGGGGGGCTGGCACGGCCCCTTTCTGCCCGGCGTAATCTGGCTTCTGGTCAAAATCGCGGCAATAGCATTTGTAATGATCTGGATCCGCGGTACGCTGCCGCGGTTTCGTTCCGATCAATTGATGGATATGGGCTGGAAGTTTCTGACGCCTGTCGCTTTGATCAACATCATTGTTACCGGAGCGGTTCTCTTGATGATATCAGCATGAAATTTACAAAATATTTTCTGGCCTCGAGAAATCGCCTCGATAGGTCCATCATAAAAACGGAATGGATACAGTTTGTTATTGACCATCCTATCAGAGAAGCCGTTCAGGCGGATAAAAGAATACGACGATGGGCCAAAATACCCGAAATGAACAACAAGATTCTTCGTGTTATTTTGTTGGATGATGCTGAAACCGTCCACAATGCTTTCTTTGACCGTTCTTTTAGGGATTAATATTTTGAAAATACAATATTTTTCAGATACAGACACACTGCTGGTGATATTCAACGAAAATCCGGTGGCAGAAACAAAGGATTTTGATGAGAATACCATCATTGATCTGGATAACAGAGGCGATCTTGTCAGTATGACCATTGAACACGCCAGGGAACGGACGGACGTGTCCAACTTTTCCTATCAGATTGCGGCCTGACACCGATGCGGAAATCACCATTGTACACATCCATCATAGAAGGCGTTCGCGGCGTCGCCGCCGGGTTTGCCATGACGCTGCGACATCTGCTGTTTCGAAAGCCAATAACCGTATCGTATCCCGAAGAGAAACGGCCGCTTCCAACCAGAACCCGCGGGGCCATTATCCTGACGCGAGATCCGGATGGAGATGAACGCTGTGTGGCCTGTTATTTGTGTTCCGGCGTCTGTCCGGTCAACTGCATCTCCATGCAGTCTGCAGAACGTCCGGATGGGAGGCGCTACGCCGCATGGTTTCGCATCAACTTCAGCCGCTGTATTTTCTGCGGATTCTGCGAGGAAGCCTGCCCTACCCTGGCGATTCAGCTGACCCCGCATTTTGAAATCAGTCAGAAAAGCGTTCTCGACCTCTTGTATGAAAAAGAAGACCTTCTGGTCAATCATGGCGGGAAAAACAGCGATTATAATTATTATCGCCATGCCGGCGTTGCCGTCGCAGGTGATAAAGGAACCCATATCGGAGAACAGCCGCCGGTAGATCCTAAAACACTGATGCCATAATTGACGGCTTCGAAAGGATATCCATGACCCTGTTCAACATCCTGCTGTATCTGGCTGCCGCTGTCGTCGTCGTTGCCACAGGTTTTGCCATTACCCGGCAAAACATCGTGCATGCAGCGTGTTACCTCATCGTTTCTTTTATGGGAACCGCTGTGCTGTTTTATCTCCTGGGAGCACCGCTGCTGGCGGCACTGGAAGTGATTATCTACGCCGGAGGCATTATGGTGCTGTTCCTCTTTGTCATTATGATGATTCAGTATCCGCCGCCGTCAACCCGCAAGGCATTTTCAGCAAAAACATGGTGCCCCGCCATGATTTTAGTGGGAATATGCGGGCTGCTGGCCGGAATTCTGGTGTTTGCCGATCCCGCCAACCGGTTGCGGCCTGTTGCGGTCACGGCAACACCGCAGGCATTCGGCGATATCCTGTTTCAGGGTTACTGGTTTCCGGTGGAAATCACATCGTTACTGCTGCTTGCCGCCCTGATCGGAGCGATGTATCTGGGACGCCATAACAAACGCGACAACGGTAAATAAAAAAACAGAGGCTGATTTCCTGCAAGGCCATTCTGTAGTGATCTGTCTGATTTTTTGCCACGATCTGAAGGAGATTCCATGACAATACCGTTTACCCACATGCTGTATCTGGCGATTCTGCTGTTTTTAATGGGCGCCGCCTGCACCATCACTCGGAAGAATCTGTTTATGATACTGATCGGCGTTGAAATCATGCTGAATGCCGCGGGCATTGCATTCGTAGCGGCTGCCTTGCGCTGGCAACAAATAGACGGCCAGATCATGGCGCTTTTCGGCATGGCGGCCGCCGCTGCTGAAATCTCGGTCGCCCTGGCGCTGATCGTGTGCGCACGAAAACGCTCCGGCTCGCTCACCACGGACCGCTACAATTTTCTGAAAGGTTAATGTGGATACCGTACTCTTTCTGCTGCTGACCTTCCCTCTCATGGGAGCGCTGACGCTGGCGCTGACCGGGCGCGGTCTTTCGCGCCGTTCGGTTGAAATTCTGGCCTGCACGAGTGTGCTGTCGTCATGGGTTCTGGCGCTGACCGCTTTTCTGATGTACGACGGAAAAGCTTTTAGCGTAACCCTGTGCCACTGGTTCTCCGCCGGTACATTTCAGGTAAACCTGGATCTGTATTATGACGCCATGAGCGCGGTGATGGCATTGATGGTCACGTTTGTCGCCGGCATCGTTCATATCTATTCAGTGGCGTATATGCGCCATGAAGAGGGCTACGTCCGCTATTTCTGCTTTCTGAACCTGTTTGTATTCGCCATGCTGGTGATCACCATGGCCGGGAATCTGGTGTTTCTCTATCTGGGGTGGGAAGCTGTCGGTCTGTGCTCCTATGCGCTGATCGGCTTCTGGTTCCCCCGGATCATCGCTGCAAACGCCGGACGCAAAGCTTTTATCGTAACCCGATTGGGTGATGTGGCGTTTGGCATCGCCATTGCGCTTTGCTGGGCGCATTTCGGACAGCTTTCAGTCAGTGGTATTAACGATGGCGTTTCCGGCCTCACCGCAGGAACCGCCGCCATCCTCGGAATGCTGTTTCTGTGGGCGGCTGCCGGAAAATCTGCGCAATTACCTCTTTCGGTCTGGCTTCCGGACGCCATGGCCGGCCCCACCCCCGTATCTGCACTGATCCACGCCGCTACAATGGTAACGGCCGGCGTCTATCTGCTGATGCGGTTTTTCCCGGTGATCCAGGTGTCGCCGTTTGTAATGGCCGCCATTGCATCCGTGGGGGTTATCACCATCGGCTATGGAGCGCTGGCAGCGCTGGCGCAGACGGACATCAAACGCATTCTGGCGTTTTCCACAATCAGCCAGGTCGGATATATGTTTCTGGCCGTGGGCGCCGGCGATTTGGCCGGCAGCATGTTTCACCTGATTTCTCACGCTTTTTTCAAATCCCTGCTCTTTCTGACCGCTGGCTGCATGATCCAGACGCTTCATGAAGAACAGAATATTTTCCGCATGGGGAAATTGCGCCAAACGCATCCCCAGTTCTTCTGGCTGTTTCTGGCAGGCACTGTTTCGCTGGCCGCCGTTCCTTTGTCCGGCGGTTTTTTCAGCAAAGACAGTATTCTCATGGCGGTGTATTTACAGCCGCACATCTATTTCAAATTCCTGTGGCTCCTGGCAATGCTGGCTGCCATGCTCACCCCGCTCTACGCTTTCCGACTTTTTTTTGTGGTGTTTTTTGCAGAATCCCCGGAAGATCGCAGGCGCACTACCGTCACCCTTCCCCGCTGGATGACCTGGGGATTATGGCCGCTGGCTGTCCTGTCCATCTTCTCAGGATTATTCAACCTTCCGATCAACTGGCATGGCGGGGAATGGCTGACGCATTTTCTGGCTGGAGTTCCGGACGCCGGAGCGCAGATACACGCCTCATCCCGGATGGAATGGATACTGCAGTCATGTTCCGGAGGGACTACGATGCTGATGATTCTGATCGCATGGCTGTTGTATGGTTCACGGCAACCGGAGGCGCAGCCTTCCGAAACCGCCTTCTTTCACAATCTGACGCAATTGTGCCAGAATGGCTTTCATCTGGACCAGCTCTATCAGACCTGCATCACAGCACCTTTTTGGAAAATGGCCGGTTTTCTCTGGATAAACGTGGATGAAAACCGCTTGGATGCCGGATTGGACCACGGCGCGCTGTCTGTCTTGAACATTTCGGAAAAACTCAGACAGTGGACGACAGGGGAACTCTCGCAGTATCTCACCATGATGATGGCCGGGTTTGCCCTGATGCTCTGCGGCCTGACCGTGGTATGGTGGTATCTGTAAGGGAACTGAAAGCGGGAAAGCGGGTTAAAAATTTATGACCTTGGGGGATATAACCATTAAAAATGCCAAGTATTGGATGGTAGGTTTCAGCTCAAAAAACCGCAAGAAAGTTTCGGATTGATGCTGATATTTCGCTGCTATCGATTGTTCAGAACGGTGCTGCACGGATTGAGACGCCACCTGATGATATCTGTGTTGAGCGGCCTGGGAATCGTCATTGGTGTCGCCGCTGTCATAGCGATGATGGAAATCGGACAGGGTTCATCTGATATGATTCAAAAAACCATCGCGGCGATAGGCGCCAATGTTGTACAGATCGATCCCAGTGATGCTGTTAAGGCTGGAGTAAGCAGCGGGAGCGGTGGCAGAGTCACGCTCACTCCAGCCGATTCCGAGGCAATCCTCCGGGAGTGCAGCGCCGTTCGTCATGCGGCTCCCAGCGTGGATTGTCACGCACAGATTGTCTTTGGCAACCGCAACTGGCTTCCCATGAATATCCTGGGTACAACCCCGGATTTTCTGACGGTCCGCAATTGGGCGAATCTTGCCAAGGGGAGACCATTTACAGACGGTGATGTGCAACGAAATGCCCAGGTGTGCCTGGTCGGGCAGACCATAGCCAGAATGCTCTTTCACGGCAGCTCACCGATTGGAAAGTTGATCCGTATCATGAATGTCGAAATGAAAGTGATAGGCGTTCTCAGCGCCAAGGGAGCGAACATGATGGGCAGAGATCAGGATGATTATGTTGTCGCACCATGGACGACCGTGAAATATCGCTTGTCCGGTATAAGGCAGGCAACAACATCTACCGTGGACACATCGTCATCCGGACAGGTCAACTCAGCCAGTCAGATCTACCCAGGGCAGGAAATACAGCTTTACCCGCAGAAATCCGCAATGCAGACAGCGGATGCTCCCCAGATGATACGATTTTCAGACCTTGACGATATCTGGGTATCCGCAGATTCCCCAAAGGATGTACCAATAGCGATCCGTGAAATACGGAGCCTGCTCCGCGACCGGCACAGGCTCCAGGGTAGCGAGCCCGATGATTTCAGAATCCGGGACCTAACTGAAATCTCAAAAAACCTGGCTTCGACGGGAAGGCTGATGACCCGGCTGCTGCTGTGCGTCGCGTTGATCTCTCTGGTAGTGGGCGGGGTCGGAATTATGAACATTATGCTGGCCTCCGTGACGGAACGAACCCGGGAAATCGGACTGCGGATGGCGGTAGGCGCACGGACGAAGGATATTCGAAGTCAGTTTCTGGTCGAAGCCATGTTTCTCTGTCTCTTTGGCGGAATTGTTGGAATCCTGCTGGGACATGGCGTATCACTGGTGGTGGCGGCGTTTTTACGCTGGCGCATCATACCGTCTCTACCTGCGATTGCAGCGGCTTTTATCGTCTCAGCAAGCACAGGAATCACTTTTGGTCTGTATCCGGCCTGGAAAGCCTCGTGCATGGACCCCATCGAGGCATTGCGCCATGTATAGCCACAAAAGTGAAAAATGCACTACAAGATATAGGCTTTCAGAAAAATCGCCAAATAACGCAAACAGACTTTTTATGAAACCATTGGCGGATGTTATAAAATAACAGACCACGGATATTTTTCCGACAAGAAGAGCTGACATGTTCTCATTTCCCCTGTTAACGACAATCGTTTTCTTACCGCTGGCCGGAGCGCTGGGCATGCTGATTTGTTGGCGTAATGACCTGTGGTGCCGGCGTATGACATTATCCGTCATGATGGCGGATCTGCTCCTGGCGATATCTCTTTTTACACTGAACGCGCATCAGGGAACTGCCGGATTTCCGAGCGGCTGGCTGCGAATTGAAGATTTCACCTGGATACCAGCGTTTGGCATCCGGTTCACCCTGGCGCTGGATGGCATCAGCCTCATGCTGATCCTGCTGACAGCGGTGCTTGGCATTCTGGCGGTATTGATTTCCTGGAAAGCCGTTACGCAACATGTCGCTGCATTTCATTTTTTCCTTCTGACCATGCAGACCGGAGTTCTGGGTGTATTCCTGTCAACAGATATCCTGCTGTTTTACCTGTTCTGGGAAGCGCAGACAATTCCCATGTTTTTTCTGATCGGCATCTGGGGTCATGATCGCCGCATCTATGCCACCATTAAATTTGCGCTTTTTACCATTGCCGGAAGCCTCCTGATGCTGGCAGCGCTGCTGAGTCTGTACCTCCTGCACGGTCGTCAGTCAGGTCATTATACGTTTTCCCTGTTGCAGCTTACGTCCACAACTTTCAGCAGCCCTGTGGAGCTGCTGCTATTTGCCGCCTTTACAATAGCCTTCGCCATCAAGGTGCCGCTGGTTCCTGTTCACACATGGCTTCCGGATGCACATACCGAAGCGCCTACGGCGGGCAGTGTGATTCTGGCGGGCATCCTGCTGAAGACCGGCGCTTACGCCCTGCTGCGGTTTGCGTTTCCGCTGTTTCCGGACGCCGCCCGTTTTTTTACCCCATGGCTGATATGTCTAGGACTTGCCGGCGTTTTTTATGCAGGCTGGATCGCTCTGGCCCAAAAAGATGTCAAACGTCTGGTCGCCTATTCCAGCATCTCGCATATGGGGCTGATCATCGTCGGTCTGGCAGCCTGGAACCTTACCAGCCTCAGCGGCTCCCTGCTCCAGATGATCAATCACGGCGTGACCACCTCCGCCTTGTTTATCCTGATCGGCATGCTGGATGAACGCCTGCATATCCGGCAGCTTTCGGATATGGGCGGGTTATGGAAAACCATACCGGTCTGGAGCGCTTTTTTTCTCTTTTTTACACTCGCGTCTCTGGGGCTTCCCGGACTCAACAATTTCGTGGGGGAAATTTTGATTCTGGCGGGAACTTTTTCTGCATGGCCATGGGCCGCTGTCATCGGATTTTTCGGACTCCTCTGGACTGTCGTATTCAGCCTGCGCATGCTTCATGAAAGCCTGTGGGGAGAACCCGGGACGCTGCGGCCGCCGAATATTCCGGATCTCACATTACGGGAGCTGATCATCCTTGCTCCCCTCTGCATGGCGGTATTCTGGCTGGGACTTCACCCGGGACCGGTGCTGGACATTCTCCAGAATAGCGTATCCGGACTTCTGACACACAATGGGCGCCTGGCGGCGCTGGCCCCCTCGGCACTCCCCTGATGGAAAGAACATCATGACCTTATTATTCTGGAAACCCATTCTCTTCCAACTCCTGCTGACAGGAGGAGGAATCCTTGTCTTCGGCGCAGGCGCCGCTGCCGCCGGCAACGCATCCAGACGCCTGCTCTTTATTCTGACAACCGTCACGATATTATCGGCGACGCTGGCGGCGCTGCTCATCAACGGAGGAACAGCGCCGTTTTCAGGAATGCTGGATACCGGTCTGTATGCGCGTTTTTTCAACGCGCTGTTTGCTCTGACGGCCTTAACGGCTCTGTTTTTCAGCCACCGTCATGCGGGATTGCAACCGGTTGCGGGCGATGAATTTTACGGACTTCTGATCTGCGCGGTTCTGGGAATGTCGCTGGTAGCAGGCGCTACCCACTGGCTGATATTTTTTCTGGGGTTTGAACTGCTTTCTTTGGCGTTTTATGTTCTGATCGCCTTTTGCAGAAACGAACCGGGCTACGAAGCCGCCCTCAAATATCTGGTCATGGGGATGGTGGCCAGCGGATTTCTGGTCTTTGGAATCGCCATGCTCTACAGCGCCACCGGATCGCTCCAGATGCCCGTCAGTCTTGGCGCCCCCGGAAAATCCGGCGGATCGCCCGCAACGCTTCTGGCGATAGGACTGATTCTGACGGCTGTCGGTTTCAAGGTATCCCTGGTTCCCTTTCATTTGTGGACACCGGATGTCTATCAGGGAGCGCCAACGCCGGTGACCGCTTTTCTCACCACCGGATCCAAAATCGCCGTCTTCGCCGGGCTCCTGCGCATTCTGCTGCTGACATCCGACTGGCTCTGGGCCCATTGCATCCCTGTTTTATGGATACTGGCCGCCGCCACCATGCTTGCGGGCAACATCGCCGCTCTGACTCAAACCCGGCTGAAACGCTTGCTGGCGTACTCTTCCATCGCACAAATGGGTTATGCAGCGATGGGATTACTGGCGATTAAAAGCGACCGGGGACTTGCGGTCATTTTTTATATGACGGCGTATGCGCTGATGGATATGGGCGCTTTCGGCGCCATTGCGACCTGCTGTACATCCAAAGATGCCGATATGGACGATCTGAATCAGTATCAGGGGTTCGGATACAGCCATCCCTGGCAGGGAGCGATACTCACCGGTTGCCTGCTTTCTTTGGCCGGATTGCCGCCAACAGCAGGATTCATGGGGAAATTTTTCATATTCAAAGATGCGTTTCAGGCTCAGTACACGGGGTTGGCCCTCTTGGGTATCGTTGCTGCGATTCTGTCTCTGTTTGTCTATTTGAAAGTCATTGTGACGCTTTACATGCGATCTTCAGAGAAAACTTCTATCAGCGGCTTTGGAGTGGCCGCGCGCTGCGCTTTTGCTGTCATTGTCTTTGGGGTGCTGTGGCTCGGACTGTTTCCATCATTCTGGCTGACGGCTATTTCCCGGATGACAGCGTTATAGGTTATTCCAGTTCGCATTCAAACTGATACCTTTGTCAGCTTCGCTGTGCCGCGATTCGACGTACTGAATGTACAGTCTCATCGCTGCTCGCTTGCTTTCGCGGTCT
>LKPX01000043.1 GCA_001443525.1 Desulfobacteraceae bacterium RAAP-1
CCTCCTGTTTGCCTCATTTTCCAGGCAACAACGCACCCCTGCGCCCATAGCCCCCCTGCAAACCATACTGGCTCCCTCCAAACCGGAAATTTTGGCTACTTTTCTCGCCGGAAGTAACACCACAGGCGGTCTGTTTCCGGATACGATCAAAACAGGTTCAGAAAAATGAACTTGTCGGCTATGTGTGCGAGGTTGCACGCATGTATATTTATTTTATACACCAGACTTGATGATTTGCGACGGGTTTGTTGCATTCAGTTTCCAAAAACTCTTTGCAACAAATTCTACTTACTTGAGCCTTATCAACATTCTCTCGTTCTGCAATCTCTTCCTGAGTATGGCATGTCTGAAAAGTGACGCACAGTTCACAAAATGGTCACATGATGTCATGTTGCACAATTTCAGTTATAAATAGTGACGTGTGGTTCATGGAAAGGCTTGTTGATATTTCTGCCCTATCCTGATACTTTCCACCATCTTTCCCGGCACCATTTTTTATTCAGATCAAAGCACCCAAAATTAAAAAAGTTGTACAGGAGTTGTACTGAGGACGCTTTTCTGACATAGGCATTTTTTTTGATGGTTGGGGAGTTTGACTTAACTTATTGTTTTAATTGGTGCCCCCGGCGTGAATCGGACACGCGGCACACAGATTAGGAATCTGTTGCTCTATCCACTGAGCTACGGGGGCAAAAAAGAGAAACACCGGCAGGAAACTGTGGCGGCAGCACCTGATATGCTGTTTCGATCATATCGACAAAATGCCACATAAAATTTACAACGGCAACATATCAGAAAACGCTGGAAGATTCAATAATGATATCTGAATACCAAGGAACCGGAATACAAAATAAATGGCGTTTGATACTGTCTGTAATGATGCTGAGCGCGATACTGGCCACGACATCCAAGGCGGCGACGGCGCTTCTGCCGGAAGACATCCACTGGTTGACCAACGATTCGGATCCGGTATATGCATCCGCGGATGCCGTGACAGGCGGCACCTTGAACACGGCCGTTCTGAGTTTTCCGTTGACCTTTCGAACCGTAGGACCGGATTCCAACGGCAGTTTCCGGGATTTCATTCTGAATAACAATCTCAGCCTGATTGACGTCCATCCCAATACCGGGAAGATTATCCCCGAACTGGCCACACACTGGGCTTTCGGGAAAGACGGGAAAACCATGTACTTCAAGCTGGACCCCCATGCCACATGGTCTGACGGAAAACCGGTGACGGCGGATGATTATGTTTTCACCCTGGAGTTCATGCGTTCCAAATATATTGTAGCCCCCTGGTACAACGATTTTTATACCCAGGAAATCGACCGCGTGATTGTCTATGATGATTACACCATCGCTGTCGTTGGCAAGAAGGCTGAACCGGACTTATATCTGAAACTGGCGATCAGCCCAACCCCGCGGCATTATTATGGTACCCTGGGGCCGGACTTTGTCTCACGCTACAACTGGAAGATCGTTCCTAACACAGGCCCGTATCAGATCGCCGATTTCCAGATGGGGAAATACGTTCATTTCAAGCGTAAAAAAGACTGGTGGGGCAAAGACCTCCGATATTTTAAAAACCGGTTCAACGCAGACCGGGTCAACTATACAGTCATACGTGACTTCAACATGCTCTGGGAGTATTTTAAAAAGGGAAAACAGGATGTCTTCGGTCTGGTAATGCCTCAATACTGGCACGATAAATGTCAGATTCCGGTTTTTGAAAAAGGCTATGTGGATCGGACATGGTTTTTCAATGACAAACCACGTTCGGCGGTAGGAATATGGCTGAATATGGACCGGGAAATTTTCAAGGATCCCAATGTCCGTTATGCCTTTGCCCATGCCATGAACATCGAAAAGGTGATTGATCAGGTGCTCCGCGGCGATTATTTCCGCCTGGAGCAGGCATTCGTAGGCTATGGTCCCTACACCAACAACGCCATCAAAGCCAGACGGTTTGATCTGGCCAAGGTGGATCATTACATGAAAGCATCCGGCTGGCATCGCGGCGCTGACGGTATCTGGGGAAAAGGCGGTAAACGGTTCTCCGTTGACGTGATATACGGTTTCGAGGAATATACCCCCCGACTTGTCGTACTGAAAGAGGAAGCTAAAAAGGCGGGTATCGAACTGATACTCCAGCAAAGCGACTCTGCGGCGGCATTCAAGCGGATTCTGGAAAAAAATTTCGATGTGGCCTGGATGGGATGGAGTACGTCGCTGCGACCTCAGTACTGGGAGTTTTTTCATTCGGTGAATGCGCACAAGCCCCAAACCAACAACATTACCAATACCGACGATCCGGAAATGGACAAGCTGATTGAAGCATATCGCAATTCACTGAATGAAGCGGAGCGAATCCGCCTGTCCCGCAAAATTCAACAGCGGATTCATGATATCGGAATGTTTGTTCCCACATTCATGATTCCTTACACGCGGGAAGCCTACTGGCGGTGGTGGCGCCTGCCGACGCCGCCGGGAACCCGCCTGACAAACGATCTCTTCGATCCGTTTAACAGCACCACCGGTGGATTGTTCTGGTATGACCAGAAACGTCACGACGAAACGCTGAAAGCCATGAAAGATGGTCGTTCTTTCCCGCCGGTAACGATCGTGGATAAGACATATCAGACGCCGGAGGAATCACCGAAATGAATCAACGCCTGTATTCGCTGCAAGCAGAGATATGCCGGTCATCGCCGCCGGCTTTTCGATATTCATGATTTCGAGAATGGTCGGCGCGATATCGCCCAGCACGCCTTGCCTGAGAGTGGCGTTTTTACGCGAATCATCCACCAGAATCAGAGGAACGGGGTTCAACGTATGCGCCGTATGAGGGCTTCCGTCCTCTTCCGCCATGGTTTCAGCGTTGCCATGGTCTGCGGTGATCAGCACCACGCCACCGGAAGATCGCACCTTGTCCACGATTCTGCCCACGCATGTATCCACGGTCTCGCAGGCCCTGATGGCGGCCTTCAGAATACCGGTGTGTCCTACCATATCCATATTGGCGAAATTCAGTACGATCAGATCATATGCGGTTTCGCCTATCCGGCGCAGCAACTGCTCTGTCACCATGCTGGCGCTCATTTCCGGTTTCAGATCATAGGTGGCGACATCTCGCGGAGATGGTACCAGACAGCGGTCTTCCAGTGGAAACGGATTTTCTTCGCCGCCATTGAAAAAATAGGTAACATGCGCGTATTTCTCGGTTTCTGCAATTCTAAGCTGTCGAAGACCGTTGCGGCTGATGACTTCTCCCAGAATATCCTTCAGACTGATTGGCGCAAATGCTACCGGAAGCGCAAGTGCTTCTTCATATTGGGTCATGCAGACATAGGCGCATAACTGTGGCAGCGCCTGACGGGTAAAATTGGGAAATTCCCGGTCATTGAAGACGTGCGTGATCTGGCGCACCCGGTCGGATCTGAAATTAAAACAGATCACGCCATCTCCGTCCCGCAGAACGCCAAGTGGATGATCTCCTCTATCCGTCATGACAACCGGTTTGACAAATTCGTCGCTTTCTCCGCGCTGATATGCTTTTTGAACGGCTTCCACCGGATCGGTCTCGTGGACACCCTCTCCTGCCGCATAGAGCCGGTAAGCTTTTTCGGTCCGATCCCAGCGCTTATCCCTGTCCATGGCGTAGTAACGACCGCACAGCGTGGCGATATCCCCAAAATCATATCGGCAGATATGCGCCTTCAGTTGCTGGACATAACCGACACCGCTGTCCGGCGGCGTATCACGGCCGTCCAGAATCACATGCACATATACTTTGGGGACGCCAATTTCACGGGCCATATCCAGAAGCGCGAAAAGATGATGTATGTCGCTGTGAACCCCGCCATCCGACAGAAGCCCCAGAAGATGCAGCGCGGCGTTACGGTTTTTTATCTCTTTCATGGTCGTGGAAAGCACCGGATTTTCAGAAAACGTCTTTTCACGAATGGCTTTGTTGATGCGCACCAGATCCTGATACACAATCCGGCCGGCGCCAATATTCATATGCCCGACTTCGGAATTTCCCATCACGCCCTCCGGAAGCCCTACGGCCTCTCCGGAACATCGCAGCCGAGTATGGGGATAAGAGGATTTCAGCCCGTTCAGATTTGGGGTATCGGCCAGTTGAACGGCGTTGGCGATGCGGGAATCACGGATTCCCCAGCCGTCAAGAATCATAAGCAGGCACATTCGATGTGTCATCAGCGTCTTCTCCTTCTGCTAAAAACTCCGGCGATTCGGTTTCAGGACTATCGATCTGAATTCTGGGAGCATCCGACCACAGCCCCTCCAGATTATAGAATCGCCGCACCGGGTCATAGAAAACATGAATTACGACGTGGTCGAAATCCAGAAGTATCCAGTGGCCGGATCCAGCACCTTCGATTCCCAGCGGCCGGATGTGGTTTTTTCTCAGTTCATCCTGGATGTGGTCTGCAATGGCCATTACCTGGCGGCTGGAACGACCGCTGCAAATCAGAAAAAAATCCGTGAAAGCGGTCATGCCCCTGAGATCGAGAATCAGGATATCCAGGGCTTTTTTCCCCTGCACTGCGTGAACAAAAAGATCCAGTGACGGATCGGGAAGCAACTGCACAATCATCGGTAAAGTCCTTTATGGGAAATATAAGTCAGCACAGCGTCCGGTGTTAAAAAGCGGATAGATTGGCCGTTTTGAATCCGGTGGCGGATAGCGGATGATGAAATGTCCAAATGCGTAACCTCCATCAGATACACCGGCTGAAATTCCGGATGACGGTATGCGCTTTGCTCTGATACATAGGTATAGTCGGGTGATAAAAAGGCCGACAGATAACGGAATACAACACATGAAACACTATTTTCAGTCGTAGAGGCGTCATTGCCCCCTTCCGCCGGTCTTCCCATGACGATCAGCGGAACCCGTCGCAGTATTTCCAGATGAGATTTCCAGGTATGAATTTCGAGAAACGCATCCAGCCCCAATATCAGAAAACAGGGCGCAGCCTCCGGAAACATATCTGAGAAAGCGCCCAAGGTGTCGATCGTGTAGGATGGCCCTGTGCGCTGCAATTCGATATCCGACGGCGCAAATTCTGGAACGCCTTCGGTTGCAAGGTGAACCATCTCCAGCCTGTCACGAGGGCTGGCGATACCCTCGCTGGATTTATGCGGCGGCATCGCCGATGGGATCAGATAAACCCGATCCAGTCTGAAATGTTCCGTCACCTCCAGAACCGTCCGGAGATGCCCGAAGTGCACCGGATTAAATGTGCCGCCAAACAGTCCGATCCGCACGGTGCTTCATACCTCCTCATCGCTTCTCCGGATTTCTGCTATCCAGCCAGCCCATGTCGTTTCCCGCCATCCGGCGTTTACTCCCGGATCTGGCCGTCTCCCAGCACCACAAACTTGGTGGTGGTCAGCTCATCCAGGCCCATCGGTCCGAACGCATGGAGTTTGGTAGTGCTGATACCAATTTCAGCGCCCAGCCCCAACTGGCCTCCGTCATTGAAACGGGTGGAGGCATTGACCAGCACCACGGAAGAATTCACTTCTTTCACAAACCGTCTGGCGTTCGCGTAATTCTGCGTTACGATGGCTTCGGTATGATCCGAACCATAGGTTGAAATATGGGCTATCGCCTCATCCATATCCGATATCACCTTGACCGCCAGGATCAGATCCAGATATTCAGCAGGCCAGTCCTCCGCTGTTGCAGGCTTAATCTGCGGCAATATCTGAAGCGTCTTTTCACATCCACGGAGCGCAACCCCGGCGGCTTGCAGTTTTTCGGCCATTCGCGGCAAAAATGCGGCTGCCGCCGCCTGATGCACCAGAAGAGTCTCCATAGCATTGCAGACTCCGGGCCGCTGCACCTTGGCGTTCATACAGATGCGTTCGGCCATTTCGATATCGGCATCCGCATCCACATACACATGGCAGACTCCCTTGTAGTGCTTCAGTACCGGAATCCGGGAGTTTGCCACCACAAATCGGATCAGGCTCTCTCCGCCGCGGGGGATGATCAGATCGATCCATTCTTCCTGCTGAAGCAGGATTGTCACAGCGCCGCGGTCTGAAATGGGAACCACCTGCGCGGCCTTTGCAGGAAGGCCGGTTTCCTGAAGCGAGCGGGAAATCAGCTCCGCCAGAATCTGATTGGAATAAAGTGCTTCCGATCCGCCCCGAAGAATCACAGCATTCCCGGATTTCAGGCAAAGCGCCGCCGCATCGACCGTTACGTTGGGCCGCGATTCATAGATCATACCGATGACCCCGAGTGGAATCCGGACACGCGACACCTCCAGTCCATTGGGTCTGCGCCACGATCGGACTGCCGCTCCGACAGGATCCTCCAGCGCCGCCACTTCACGAAGGCCGTCGGTCATCGCGTTGATCGTCCCGTCTTTGATTGTCAGACGATCTATCATGGCGGAAGAAAGCCCGGTCTTTCGGGCATTTTCGACATCTTTGGCATTTTCCTGCTGAATGAGTGAAGCGTTGTCGCGCAACAAATCCGCCAGTTTCAGCAGCATCGCATTTTTTTGAAGCGTCGAACACGCCGCCATTTCACGGGATGCAGATTTCGCGGCTCTGGCCATATCGTTGATCATGGATTCAATCGTCATGAGGCGCCTCCTGATGCCTTTTGTCTTTTTCCGCAGTGATTACCAGATTATCTCTGTGAATCACTTCGTCATAGGGCTTTTGTCCCAGCCTTTCCGAAATTTTTTGGGATTGCAGCCCCATGATTTTTCGGATATCCCCGGAACTGTAATTCACAAGACCGGTTCCCAGCACATCGTTATTGATGGTTTTAAATTCCACCGGCGCACCCTGTCCGAAGTCTCCCTCAACCCCTACAATACCGCTGGCCAGAAGGCTCTTACCCCGTTTCAACACTGCGGTGGCAGCGCCGTCATCGATGATGATACCGCCTTCAGGCTTTAACGAATAGCCAATCCAGCACTTGCGGCTGGCCAGACGCTCGCTTTGCGGCATGAAAAATGTACCAAAAGATTCGGCATTGAACAGTTTTTCCAGGATATCCGGAATATTGCCGTTGGCTACCACCATCGGGACGCCGGCAGCGGTCACTTTTTTGGCAGCCTTGATCTTGCTGAGCATCCCCCCCGTTCCGAGGGAACCGGGAATGGCGCTGGCGGATTTTTCCAGATTTTTCCGGAATGCCGTCACCATTGGAATCAGTTCGGCATCGGTATGGGTTCGGGGATCTTTGGTGAACAGGCCATCAATATCTGAAAGGATGATCAAAATATCGGCGTCGAGCAGCAGTGTGATCATGGCCGCCAGGTTGTCGTTATCACCGAATTTGATGGACTCGATGGTGACCGTATCGTTTTCGTTGATAACGGGAACCACTTGCCAGGCCAGCAGGGTATTCAGCGTGTTTCTGGCGTTCAGATACCGCTTGCGGTTGCTGAGGTCTTCACTGGTCAGAAGAATCTGCGCCACCTTGGTGCCATAACGTTCGAACGCATTTTCATACTCCATGATAAGACTCGCCTGGCCCACCGCAGATACGGCCTGACGTCTGGGAATCTCATCGGGTCTTCTGGAAAGACCGATTTTACGAATGCCCGCAGACATGGCGCCGGACGTTACGAGAATGACTTCCAGCCCTCTGTCGATCAAGCGGCATATCTGGCGGCTGATCGAACGCACCACATTCAGGTTGAGCCCGTTGTCTTCGGTCAGTACATTGCTGCCGACCTTAACAATTACCCGTTTCGCATTGTCAAAACTCGTTTTTCTGCTGGTTTCCATCAGCGGTTTCCAGAAAACGCGCCATCGTTGAGATCAGGTTATCGATGCCGGATTGGGTTACAGCGGATATGCGCAGTACTTGACGCTGCGATCCGACAGCCTTCTGAAAGATGTCTGCGGCCGCTTCCGATCCGGTAATATCCATCTTGCTCAGTACGACCACCTGCGGTTTGTCCCTCAGTATGTCGCTGTACATGGCAAGCTCCTGATTGACGATATCGTAATCTTTCAGAGGACAGTCCGGATCAATCATGGAGGCGTCAATCACATGAACCAGAAAACGGGTGCGTTCCACGTGTTTCAAAAAGCGGATACCCAGCCCGGAACCGGTATGCGCACCCTGGATGAGGCCGGGAATATCGGCGACAATAAACGGTTCCCCGCCCCACCGGGGTTTAACAACCCCCAGATTGGGAATCAGCGTGGTGAACGGGTAATTGGCTATTTTAGGATGGGCGGAAGAAACTGTTGAAATCAAGGTAGATTTTCCGGCGTTTGGCATACCGATAAGTCCGACATCGGCTATCAGCTTCAGTTGCAGCCGGATGGACAGATGCTGGCCGGGTTCCCCGTCCTGAGCGAATCGGGGGGTCTGATGCGTTGACGTCTTGAAATGGGTATTCCCCTGACCACCCCGTCCGCCTTTTGCCAGAACAAAATCCTCAGCGGGAAGAACGCAGTCCTTGATGATTTCGTCCGTATCCGCATTGATCACCACCGTACCCGGAGGAATTTCAATAATCAGGTCATCGCCATCTTTGCCGGTTCGTTGATTTCCTTCACCACCGGAACCATTCCTGGCCTTGAAATGATTCCGGAACGAGAAATCATAAAGAGTGCGTTTCCGGGGCGATGTTCTCAAAATGACATCGCCGCCCCGTCCGCCACTGCCGCCATCCGGACCGCCCTTGGGAATAAATTTCTCTCTCCGAAAACTGACGCAGCCGTTGCCGCCTTTGCCGGATTCTACTGTGATATCAATTTCGTCTATGAATTTCACTCGGCATAAACGCTGACTTTTTTACGGGTGCGGTCATAACGCTCATATTTAACAACACCATCTACGGTTGCAAAGAGCGTATAGTCCTTCCCCAAACCCACATTGCTGCCCGGATGAATCCGGGTGCCGACCTGACGCACCAGTATATTGCCGGCCCGGACGGTTTCACCACCAAAACGTTTAATTCCTCTGCGTTGGGCATTGCTGTCACGACCATTTCGTGAACTGCCGCCTGCTTTTTTGTGTGCCATGATCTAAAATCTCCACATCACCGGTTAATGAGCTCAAAAATTCCACGCGATTGAGACCGCATCGCGCCTATGCTTCAATACTGTCAATTTTCACAGCCGTGAAATATTGACGGTGTCCCTGTTTTTTACGGTATCCCTTACGGCGTTTGAACTTGAATACGATGATCTTTTTTGCTCTGTCCTGCTCCACAATACGGGCATTGACTTTAACGTTTCCAAGAACCGGTTTTCCGACAGAAAGGGTTTCACCATCAGAGTATAGCAGCACTTTTTCAAACGCCACCGGAGTACCCACATCGCCAGGAATTTTTTCGATCCTGAGTGTTTCACCCGTCTGAACTCTGTATTGTTTTCCGCCCGTTGCAACTACAGCGTACATATTTTGTTCCTCCTTGCCCCCGACAAATGACAACAGCTCCATAATTTCCGTCACAGCCACATCCCCGATATCGAATCAATGGTATTGATGCAGCGCCAGCTTTATGAAGCCATCTACGTGATAAATATTTTAAAATCTTTTAATTTTTATCTGAATACCGGATAAAGTCAAGATTTTTTTTGTGACATACACCGCCAAAAATGATATGAGAGAATTTTAAAAGTTGAATTTCCTGTTTGATTGCCGGATACGGTCGCACACTATTTTTTTGCTCTCGGAGGCTGGATGTCTTCTTCTTTTTTTTCGGGTTCTGCGTTGCACCAAACCAAAGATGGCGCGAATGGATATCAGAAAATAGCCATCAATCTTGTTGGCGAAGAGCCTCTTTCAATCCGGATCAACGGCGTTCCCTATTCAGTAGTCATGCGGACTCCGGGCGATGAGATTTCCCACGCCGCTGGTTTCTGTTTGACCGAAGGCATTGTGGATGCGCCGGAAGACATCACCTCGCTGGCCTCTTGCGACGGCGCAGACACCAATGTGGTTACGGTTACACTGACAGCGCAGCGGCGGGAAAAGATCGCCGGATATTTAGATCGCCGCGGTTTTATCAGCCAGACAAGCTGCGGCCTCTGCGGAAAAGAGCTGATTCAGGACATCGCCACTGCCGTCAGCGCCATCAACGATGACACGCACATTCCGGTGACAGATGCCATCGCCTTTCTGGATAAATTTTCCGATTACCAGCCGCTCCGCCGGATTACCCGCGCCACCCATGCAGCCATGATCATCGGCAGCGACGGCGCGGTACTGTCCTGCGCCGAGGATGTCGGCAGGCACAATGCCGTAGATAAGGCCGTCGGCAGCCTGTTTATGAATCACCGGCTGCACCTTGCCAAGGTTCTGGCGCTGTCTTCCCGAATCAGCTACGAACTTGTGCAAAAAGCCGCCCGCGCCGGAATTCCTGTCATTCTGGCCGTATCCCGCCCCACCTCTCTGGCGGTGGCGCTGGCAAGCCGGCTGAACATCACGCTGGCCTGCCTGGCGCCTGAAAAGGGTCTGTATGTTTTCTGTGCGGAACAGCGGTTGACAGACGGTTGAGTAGTTAAATTCGGTCATGATCGACCTGTTTTTTAATTGACAACCTCAACGATATCCGGCTAATGTCAATGACTTCGTAGTGACATTAAAAATACTTGTCCGCGGCAGATTGCTATCTCTGTTGTCTGCTTTTTTCAAATTCATCCTGGTTGATTGACACATTGAATATTCTTCACATCTATAAAGATTATTTCCCGGTTGTCGGCGGCATCGAAAACCATGTTCGAATTCTGGCAGAAACTCAGGTATCCGCCGGACATACCGTTAGTGTGATTGTCTGCAATCCAGGACGCACCACACAACGCGAATACCTCAATAATGTCGCCGTATTGAAGTCAGGACGTATCGGCACGGTCGCTTCCATGCCGCTGAGCTTCACCCATCCGTTCAACATCATGCGCCGAACGGCAGATATCGTTCATGTCCATTCTCCGTACCCGTTAGGTGAAATCAGCGCCTGGATATTCAAGTATCACACCCCCACCATTATGACGTATCACTCGGATGTTGTTCAGCAAAAGAAAATTCTGTATTTGTACGGACCGTTTCTCAAACACATATTAAACCATGTTCGGGCAATTATCGCCACCAGCCCCAGATATGTCGAATCGTCTCCATGGTTAGCACCATTTAAAGACAAATGCCACGTCGTACCGCTGGGAGTCGATCCTCAGGTATTTAAGCCCCCTGAAAGCAAAGTTGCCATATCTTCCACCTGCAACCGTCTGCTGTTTGTCGGAAAACTTCGATATTATAAAAGTCTGGATACCTTACTCCGTGCACTGACGATGTTGCCGGATGTCACTCTGACCATCGTCGGTAACGGCCCCATGAAAAGCAAATGGGAAGATATCTCTCAAAAGATCGGGATTGCCAATCGTGTCTTTTTTCTGGGCGAGATGCCCGATGCGGATCTGCCCGCCATATACCATAATGCCGATTTATTCGTACTGCCTGCCAACAGCCGGGCAGAGGCATTCGGTACGGTGCTGCTTGAAGCTATGGCTTCCGGGCTTCCCTGCGTCACCACAGAGGTCGGCACCGGAACATCCTGGCTGGTGAAAAACGGTATCACCGGCGCTGTCGTTCCCCCCGACAACCCGGTTGCCATGGCGGACGTTATCCGGGAATTGCTGGCAACTCCCGGCAGACTGAAATGGATGGGAAAAAACGGCAGAGCCAGAATCGAAGCAGCATTCACCACGACCCTGATGGTGGATGGGGTTATGGATGTTTACAGGGATATTCTACAGACCTCAAAATGCCTCTGCGCTCCAGTATCCGGTAATATTTGTGATACAGGACATGTTTGACATAATAGGGCGTAAGCGCACGCAATATTTCTCTTCTCGTTACGGGCCTTCCCATACATCTTTCCCGCAGTACCGCCATCTCCTGTTTTCCGGCCTCGGTAATTTCAGCGGACGTTTTCTGTTCCGGATGAACCCTGAAGGCGCCCATAAATCGCGGCAGGCGAACAAATTTTACGCCGGCGTCACGGAACCGTAATATCAAATCCCAATCCATCGCAAACCGAAACCGTTCATCTATTTGTCCGCCAATCTTGTCCCACACCTTCCGTCGCCAGAACAGTGTCTCCTGGGGAATATAATCCGCCCATGACAGTACACGGGAATCATGAGGGGGCAGCACCCAGCGGCCGATTTCCTGATCCTGCTCATCTATCAGGATGCGATGGCCGTAAATCACATCCACCTCCGGATGTTCCATGAAAAAATGCACCGCATAATTCAACGCACCCGGCAGCAGCATGTCATCAGAATTCAGCCACCCCATGATATCTCCATGGGTTCTGGCAAACGCCAGATTCAGCGCATGAGACTGCCCATGGTCGGGTACTGACTTCCAGTCAGAAAGCCGGCGCTGATATTTTCGTAGAATCTCAACGGTGCCGTCCTGAGACCCACCGTCTTGCACAATATATTCCAGGCAGGGATAATCCTGGCTCAACACACTTTCTATGGTGCGCTCAATGTACTGCCCTTGATTAAAAGACGGCGTCACGATTGAAACGGACGGCATCCGTCCAGCATGACGTTGCCGCTTTGGTATATAATTAGCGGGAATTGTCAGCGGTTTGGGAGGATACTGGTACAGCATTCCAATCCGAGGCCTGAAGAAAGCCATCAGCCTGCCCCCCAAACGCCGGCGCTGCATGGCCTGAATCGTTTCCTGCTGTTCTCCAGCCATCCGGGTAAGCCTTGTGATTTCAACATCTTTTTGGTGCAACTGCTCCAGCACACCATTGAACTGCTCCCTCAGATTTTCGTAATCCCGCTGCTGATGGAAAACCTTGAGCCAGTCAACTCCGTTTTTGTAACCGTATTCACGCACAATCGGTTCGATGGCTTCCGGATAATACACGACCTGGTCATTGATAACAGATACCAGATGATCCGAACCCAGTTTCTGCAGAGCGCTCAACACCTCATGAAAACCCGGCCATTGCGAAATTTCATGAGGCGCAAGCGGGGGTGACAAAAACAGTCTGGCGTCATCAATGATGACAAGGCTGTTGGCGTTCAGACATCCGATGGCCTCTATCTCCTGCAATAACGGACATTGGGAGGCTTCTCCCGCGGTATTTTCAGCAACGCACCAGTGGGCATCCAGAAAATACAGAACAGAACGTCCGTGCAGTGATGGCGCCAGATCTTTCAGCACGGTCGCCGAATCTCCCAGAATGGGATGGATGTGCGGTATGCCCTGAAATCTGTCCAGCACCTGCTCATGATACTTTCTGGAGAGTTCAATAGTATAGATATCGGAAAACATGGATTGCACCGCTGCCGTGGTATCGCCGGAAAATGTTCCTGTTTCCACAAAAATATCAAGTGGCAACACCGCTTTTAAGATACCGATAAACGCTGCATCCACAGAAAAATGAATTGCTCCCAAAACCTTAATTCTCCTTTTAAAATGCGACTACCGACGGTTTGGCAACCAGCGGCATCAGGAAGAGACCTGAAACATGCCGCTTGCCGGGACGCCTGTCATTCCCAGAAAAGGGGCTTTATCGTTTTCGTAATCCCACACGATTTTTAAAGGCCCCATCCATGGGGTTTCATGAAAGACAACACCGATATTGACTCCGGCTCCCATCCCGCCCACATTGACGCCGAATGTGTAAAGCCCGGCTTCCAGCGTCAATGTCATTCGCAGCTCGAATATGGCGGTATCCCCTGGCTCCAGCAGCGGTGCGTCACACCCCAGCGTATAAGAACCTGTGGCTGTTACAATCTGCTGATATCTGTTTTTCAGAGACAACGCCACATGTATCGACTCATCCGTATATGCCCGATACAGAACACGAAAAAAAATATCCGTTCCCATTCTGGCTGCAACCGCCGGAATGCCGTCCATATCATACACGCCGACCGCCAGCACTTCCGCTTTCTGCTGCTCCGGATTGCCGGAAACCGGATTGTTCCAGAGCGCCCCCTCCAGAGAGATCAAGGCATTGTCGTTCTGAATCCGGGATACTGTCGCATGTCCGGCAGCATCCCCCGGTGAAGAATCTCCGGCGCCCTCGGAAAGATATCCCCTGATTCCTGCAAGGTTCTGTCCCCAGTATGCCGCTCTGCCCTTTCTCAGATACAGCACGTTCCGGCACAGATCTCTCACAATTCCCATATCGTGGGAAACAAAGAGGAGAGTCGTTCCCTGTTCCAGAAGCTTACGGATTTTTTTAAGGCACTTCTGCTGAAAGAAAAAATCCCCTACGCTCAGAGCCTCATCCACAATCAGGATATCCGGCTCAATCACCACCTGTACGGCAAATGCCAGACGCAGCATCATACCGCTGGAATATTTTTTAACAGGTTGATCCATAAAATCGCCGATGTCGGCAAAAGCCGCAATCTCATCAAATTTGCGATCAATGGTTTCATGGGGAATCTTAAGGATCGCACCATTTAAAAATACATTTTCCCTGCCGGTAAATTCAGGATTGAAACCACTGCCTAGTTCCAGAAGCGCCGCCAGCCGGCCATTGACAATGATCTGACCGGAAGTAGGCTTCATGGTGCCTGCAATGATCTGAAGCAATGTACTCTTACCGCTTCCGTTATGTCCGATAATCCCGACAGCATCGCCTCTTTGAACCGTCAGGGATATATCCTTCAGCGCCCAGTGTTCCTGCCGCTGTCCTTTTTTGCACAGCGCGTGGCTGAGCCTGTCGAGGGGATGCCTGTACAGATGATAACATTTACTGAGCTGATGAATCGAAATGGCGATCGGAGTATTCATATGCGTTGTATATGCCATGCAGATTTAAACCAGACTGACCAGGGCCAGAGCAGATACCATTTAAGCGGTACACGGCCTGTGTATCTTTTGACGACAGACATGGCTTCCAGCCAGTGACTGCGGCGCAGACTGGACGTTTTGGTCTGGCCGTAAACTCTGTTGGCGGCTACAAAGTCAGAAAGATAGTATAGCGGGCCGTACCGCCGCGCTATCTTCCACCACAAATCGTAGTCCATGGCCAAACACAGATGTTCATCCAGGCCGCCGACCGATTCCCAGACCTGACGCCGGATCAGCGTCGCCGGCTGAGAAATAAAGCAGCGCTGCGACAGATGCCATTCAGAAAAGGGCCCCGTCCAGTAAGCTCTCATGGGAACCCCCTGTTCATTCGTATTCCAGCTCCGTCCATAAACCACCGGCGCTTCCGGATGACGCTGCAGTCCATCCAGAAGATGCGCCAGTCCTCCTTCCAGATAAAAATCATCCGCGTTGAGCCAGCATACAAATGGTGCGGAGCCGCGAGATATTGCTTCATTGATCGCTGCGGCCTGCCCTGCATCCGGATGGCTGCGCCACCAACTCAGGCGATTTCGCCATTTTTCAATGACGCCAGGCGTGTTATCTGTCGATCCGCCATCTGCCAGCATCACTTCGACCGATATATCCTGGCCGAATATGGATGTCAGCGCTTTTTCCAGAAAACGACCGTGATTCAAACAAGGCACAGCAACCGTTACCATTGGGAAACTATCCGAAAATTCCGCCATCATATCACATCCGAAAAGCCGTCTCGCAACCTTTGAAACAACGCAAATCCTGCCCATGAAAATATCAGTGCCGCCAGCAGATACACCGCAAGTCCCGAGAAATCCGGCAGTTGGCCTTGAAGCATGACGCGGCGGGCCTCAACCATGATAAAGGTCAGCGGATTCAGCAGCATCAACCCTCGAAGTTTTTCAGGCACCGCATCCAGGCTGAAAAATACCGGCGACAGAAACATCAGCGCCTGGGTTGCAATTCCAACAACCTGAGCAATATCCCGGACATATACCCCTATCGAACTCAATATCCATCCCAGCCCTAGCATCACAGGTATCAGCGGCGCCACCACCAGAGGCAGCAGCAGCAGGGATGCGGGTGGCGCCCCATGGAGGATTCCATAAAATATCATCCATGCCGTAAAGCTTACCACGGCGTTGAAAAATGCCGATCCCACCGCCACCCATGGATAAATTTCCAGAGGAAATACAACTTTCTTGACATAATTGGGTTGACCCGCAACAAGACCCGGCGCCCGGTTCAGACATTCTGAAAAGAAATTAAAAATGATCAATCCGGAAAACAGCACCAGAGAAAACTCCAGGGTTGAACCCGCTCCGCCCCACCGCATTCTGAAAAATGTACCGAACACCAGCGTATAAACCCCCAGCATAAAGAGTGGATAGGCAAATGACCAGCAGGCGCCGCCGAACGAGCCCTGGTAGCGATTCATAATATCGCGTTTGACAAGTTCTCTCAGAAGTTCCCGATGCTCCCAGAAAGATGTCAGCATCAACATGGGACGGATATTGGATTCGGTGCTGTTTATCCCATCGCGCTGAATCGAATAATTTTTCATGATAGTCGCCTTCCTGATTTCAAAAACTCCTGTGGCATACACATGCAGTTGTATTCCCTGTCGATCAAATCCATTATGCTGAAGTTCATTTCTGTTACAGCCAGGCATCCCGCCACAGCTCCCACATCAACAGCGCCCATAACCGGTGCGGATGGTTTGCCCGTCCGGAAAGATGTTCGGAAACCGCTGCACTTACCGCTGCGTGATCGAATATTCCCTCCTGCTTCAATCTGTCGGGAGACAGGTAATCCAGCAGCATCGGCCGGAGTTTCCCCCGAAGCCAATCAGAAACAGGTACGGCAAACCCCATCTTGGGCCTGTTAAAAAACGCATCCGGCAGATATCGCGACAAAAGCTTTCGTAATATGTACTTACCTTGTCCATTTCGGTACAGCAAGGATTCCGGAAGGCAGGCGGCAAACGCCGTCAACCGGTCATCCAAAAGCGGCACCCGGACTTCAAGACCGGATGCCATACTGGCTCTATCCACCTTAACCAGCATGGCATCCGGAAGATAAGTGTGCTGATCCACCTGCAGCAGCGCCGATATCACCGGCCAGCCCTTTGTCAGCTCAAAGCATTGTTCAAACCGGCATGCTTCGAGAAATCGCCCTGTCAACTCGTGTATGCGGCTTCGATCCCAGACACAGATAGAAGCCCGGTAAAGCTCCTGAAAATTCGCTGCATTCATCTGGACAAGCAGTTTCTGCCATTTATCCGGGAAATTGACCGTTTGAAGCGCACGAGGCAGCACCGTATAAAACTGTCGATAACAGCGATTAACGCAAGCTGCAGGCATCCGGGACAGCATCGAATAAAGTCCTTTTCGAAGTACAGGAGGAAGACGCCGAAAGCGGCCTGCCATCCCATGCGTCGCCCAATACCGGGTATAGCCGCAAAACTGCTCATCTCCGCCATCACCTGTCAACGCCACCTTCACATGAGATCGGGCAAGCTGATGCACCAGAAAAGAAGGCAGCGCCGAAGCATCTGCAAACGGTTCGTCGTAGATATCCGGAATCCGGGGTATCACAGAAAGTGCATCTTCCGGTGTCACATACAGCTCGGTGTGACAGGTTCCCAGATATCGGGCGATACGTCCGGCCCACGGAGCTTCGTTATAAGCGGCATCCTGAAATCCGATACAGAATGTTCTGACAGGCTCGCTGCTTTCCTGCTGCATGATTGCCGCTACCAGTGAAGAATCAATCCCGCCGCTCAGTAAGGCGCCCAGCGGTACGTCGCTGACCATCTGCGATCTGACCGCATCGGATAAAAGCCCCTGCAGACGATCTACGCCATCAGATTCATCGAACGCAGCCTTTTGAAGGCACTCCGGTATCACCGGATGCCATGGCGCGACATGAATATCCCCGCCGGCAACCCTCAGAAAATGGCCGGGAAGCAGTTTGAACATATGCTGGTAAATGGTATGGGGAGCCGGTATGTACTGATAATGCAGGTAAAGCGGTATCGCATCAAAATTCAGTTGTCGCAAAACTCCGCTGAATGCCAGAATTGCCTTCAACTCCGAGGCGAAAATCAAACTTCCATCAGAAAAATAATAATAGAGAGGCTTGATCCCCATCCGGTCCCGGGCAAGAAACAGTTCATGGCTGCGGCCATCCCATATGGCCAGTGCAAACATGCCGCTGAAGCGATTCAGGCAGGCAATTCCCCATTCCAGATACGCCTTTAACACAACTTCGGTATCCGAATGGCTTACAAAACGGTGACCCGCCGATTCAAGCTCCTTGCGCAGAACCGCAAAATTATACACCTCGCCATTATAGACAATCTGCACCTTTCCGTTATCATCGGACATGGGCTGATGCCCTGAAGGCGATACATCCAGAATGGACAGCCTGCGATGCCCCAGCCCCACCCCCACCGATGCGTCCAGGAAAATCCCGGAATCATCCGGCCCCCGGTGCGCCAGAGATGCCGTTGCAGCCGGCAGTGAGCGGCTGAATTCTTCAAAACGGCTATTGGAAACAAAACCTGTGATGCCACACATTTAACGGGTCCTAAAAGTCAGTTGTCTGGATATCGCTAAAAAATTTTGGATGGTATATAATTCATCTTTATAATCATAGGTCTTTATTTCTATCAATCCATCGAACAGGCTTCGATAAATACGATAACGGCCGGACAGACAGGAAAAGATATCTTTAAAAAACACTCTGGATTCGATGCTTGGGAAACCGAATTCAAACTGAATGAAATCTATCGCATTCGAATTTATCAGACTGCTTCCACCACGCAGGATATTCAATTCATATCCTTCAACGTCCATCTTTATAAAATCAATTTTCTGAATATGGTTGGCATTGCAGAATTCATCCAGCGTGGTTAACTCAATTTCCTCAACACTGTTGCAATGGCCTTTGGTGTGGTATTGGGCATTGATAACAGATGCAGATCCCACTCCCGCCGAACAGCCATAGAGAAGTACCTTTTCCGTCTTATCGCCAAATCCGAAATTATAGCATTGGATATTCCGGCATTCCGGAAATTGTCTGTTCAGCCATTCAAAAGCGATCCGTGATGGTTCGAAGCAGTGCAGGTGGATATGGTCACATCCAAAAGATGCAATAATCGCAGATGCATAATCCCCCCTGTTCGCCCCAATGTCAAATATCGTCGGAACCGGATGATTGATATGACTTTTTACAAAATGAATAATCCATTCTTCGCCGCTGTAGTAAGGGTAACCACTGGCAGGTCCCATATTCATGCCGTAGATAGAAACCTCATACAGAAACCGCCAGAATCGATAAAACATTTTTTTCCGCATGAACTTCGATATAGTTTGCTTAATCATTTGTTTTTTTGATGTTCCTCATCAGTGTCAGGGCAAGAATAACAAAGCCTGCATAGGTTATCACATAGGAAAAGGCTACCCCTTCAAGCCCCCAATACCGGGGCAGCACCCACAGAGACAGCAGTAAAATGGCCAGCCCAAATCCATAAATACTCGTTATCGTAATAAATTTTCCTTTTGCTTGGAGGATATTATGTTTTACGGCATACAGCATATAAAACAGAGAAGCAACAGAGAGCGTGCGGGTGATCCGGTAACTTTTTTCGGCAAAATCCCTGTTGATCCACCACGTCAGAATTTCTTTGGCAAAAATGATCAGCGGCATGTAATACACCATGAAAATGACCATTACCGCTATCATGGATATGCTTTCTATGTCATGCGTACTGATATTTAAAACGTTTCTACGCACCAGCACAGTGGTCAGGCTGCCGGTTACCGCCCAGATCAAAAACCAGGCTTTGACATTGACTTCAAGCGCTACCGAATAATTCGCCAACTGCGCCATGGACAAAAAACGGGTGATATAAAATTTATCAATGCTTGTAATGACCATGCCAATAACCAGGGTCAGCAGCATGGGGATACCGTATAATATGTTGAAACGTAATTCCTTGAAAACCCATACCGGCTTCAGCCATGTCAGGTTGCCGACAAGCTGACGACACAGCCAGATATCTACCATCAGCTTCAGATAACAGCCGATGACAACCACCATCAATATTTTTTCCAGCAGTTCATTTTTACACACCAAAACAAGCAGCAAAGGCGCCCCTCTGAAGATATCATAAACGAGTCTGGATAAATTTATCAGATACACTTTGTTGTAAGACTGCATGACCATCAGAACGACAGTATCCACTACCAGCGGAAAAATGCCGAAAGATATCACTCTGTAGATCGAAGAATATTCCCCTGTTTTAGTAAAACATATTGAAATATCATATGAAAATATAAAAATCAAAAAGCTGGCGCACCCGGCCACCATCACGTAGAAAGGCAACGCATGCTGCAATATTTTTGTGGCGTAGTCGAAATTTCTGCGTGAAACAGCACGCGTCAGGCGATAGCCGACAGCATACCCCATTCCCAGATCCGCAACAGAGATATAGCTGTAAATCAGAAGCAGCATTGTCAGAACACCGAATTCCTTGTCACCTGCCCTGTTGATGAAAATCGAGGTGGTATATGCAAACAACGCCAGGGAGAACAGACGATTGGCAAAGAAGGAACCGAAATTAACGATATGCTCTTTTTTGGAATGAACATATTCAGTCAGGGCTTTAAAATTCATGTATTCCCTTAATCCGATGGATGACCCTGCGCCGCAGGTGTTTGATCAGGGAAAACCCGAACAAGCCAACGGTCAAACTGGCTGGGAGTAATTTTTTTCGCCAGAGCCGCTGATAGGTATCCAATTCCCCTCTTTCCATTGCAATCAGATCACGGCTTAATCCCTGTTCACCATAAGCAGACTTAAATGATGCAGCCAGAGGAATATCCAGATACCACGCAGGAATACCATTTAATAACATTTCGAGCCACAGACAATAATCTTCTGAATAACGTTTGCCTTCCGGAAAGCGGAATGAAGTCATCCGATGCAGCATCACCGAACGTGTCAGCATTTGATTCCAGAGCAGCAATCTCAAAGGCTTCAGGACGTAAACAGCGGCAGTACCCGATGGCAGATTCCAGACGCCGTCCGCATGAGGAGGAATCTGAATACACCGGTGTGAAGTGATGGCAACAGATGGATGCTTTTTCATCCACTCATACTGATAACGGATTTTTTCAGGATGCCACGCATCATCTGCATCCAGAAAGGCCAGATAAGGCTCAGCGGATTGGTTCCATCCGGCATTGCGGGCTGTACCCGGTCCCTGATTCCGGGGCAATGAAATGACGTTGATCCGGGTACTGGTGTATTTGCGCTGTAAGTCAAAGAGCCCCTGCAACGTGTTGTCCGTGCTGGCATCGTCTATGAGAAAAAGCTCCGCAGGACAGGCTGTCTGATTTACGACTGAAAGAACCGCTCGTTCAATAGTGCTGCTGCAATTGTAGCAGGGAATGATCACACTGACGGGAACTGTATTCATGGATCAGAGTTCCGGAAACATGCGGGAAGGCCATCCGAACTGTGAAAATGTTTTTTCTTTGGACAGACGCCAGCTCAACTCAAAGACGATCCTCCGGGCAGCTCTTAAACCGCGATCACAGCCCCAGATCTGACGACATCCCCATACCAGGACCCATCGTATCATACGGATGAATCGCTCCTCCCTTGAAGGTTCCGGCAGACTGCCGTCATAAAGATATCCTGTCTTCGACAAGTCCGGTCCGGGGAATGGCTTGTCGGAATTCTGCTCATCATCAGCCTTTGCGTGCAACGCACAACGAAGTACGGATGACAGCCGTTTTTCATATGTATGCTCTTTACATGTCCGGTCGAACCCTGCTGCTGCAATTCGATCCCGGACATCGGGATGTGAAAGATAAAAGATGATTTTTTGAACCAGATCAGCGTCCGTGCGGAAAACAGCGACCTCCTGGTCCGGAAGATACCAGTCTTTCAGATATGGTGCAGCTTCCGTCAGGAGAAATCCTCCGGCGCCGGGAACTTCAAAAGTTCTGGCTTTGATCTGGTTCCGCTGCCCTCTGGAATTGGCAAAATTCAGACTGATAACGGAGTTTCGCATAATTTCCGGTACATCATCCGCTGAAACCGGCCCGTGAGGCCATCCATACCCAAAACACGAAACAGGAATTCCCTGATCCAGCAGATATTGAATGCGCTGCCTGCGGTCACCATGCGCCTCACCGATAAAGGACACGGGATAACGGCATTGACGAGCGCATAACGGCGGCAATAATCGATCTGATCTGGCCGCCCATTGAGTCAGGAATATATGAGAAACGCCATCCTGGTGATAACTGGGAATGACATCCGGATACGTTGTGGTCATGGCATGGTAATGTCTGCCGATAAAACGCGAGACTTCCCGATATTTCCATGAATCATCCGTTGTCCAGCAGACCGTGGCCACATCTCCACGGTTTTTAATAATTTCAAGAGTCTCGATAAATATTTCATACTGAAGCTGGACGGTCAGCAACACGTTTGGACGTTCTCTGTCCACAGCCTTCAGCAGCAGCTGATTCAGTTCCGCATAACTTGAATAACGGCTTCTATCCCAAAGTTCAAAATGGCGTACGTCATGTCCGAGATTTTTCAGCGCCGGTATGAAAGCGGCATATTCGGTGGAGAGCCCCCGGGCAGAATCGCCATATTGATATTTCCCCAAGGCGCAGAGAATTTTCATTGAGTGATAATGCATCCCCAATTCTTATCTTGAAAGCTATATTTTCCAAAAGGTTCAGCAGAGCATTTTCGATAAAATGAGATTGGAAGAATGTCTCTGGAAAATTTAATTTCTTGCCAATGTCTCATAGATGGATTCCATATCACTCACCAGACGATCCTGTGAATATTTTTGAATGACATAATTGCGTGCGCGCTGTATTCGATCACGCTGTCTGGATTCATTTTCATGAATGATGCAGGAAAGTCCTTCGGCAAACCCATTGGCATCTCCTGACGGGCAGACAACTCCTCGCTGACATATGCGATATGCTGCATTCGACGAATCACCCTCTGGCAATCCCATCAGATCAACCACTCCGCCCACCTGAGTCGCCATGACCGGAACTGAGGCCGCCATCGCTTCAATGATAGAAACCGGCGTTCCCTCATTCAGAGAAGTCAGCGCCAAAGCATCCAGATCCGCATACACCGATGCAACATTTTGTACCCAGCCGCAAAAAACGACATACGGGCAAAGCTGTCTCTCCTGACAATACAACTCCAACCGATGTCTGCATTCCCCATCACCGATAATTACGAATCTGACGTCGTATCGCGGGTGTGACTTCAAAAACAATGCAGCCGCATCCAGAAACATTTCATGATGTTTGATCGGAACCAGCCTGCCCACAATACCGATCAGCAGCGTTTTTGGAGATAGGCCCAACTTTTTACGAAATAGTCCTTCCAGCAGTCCGCAAGACAGAAATGGTTTGAGGTTAAACCCCAAGGGAACGACGCTGATTTTCCTGGCAGAAGCAATGTGATATATTCCAACCAGATCTTTTTTCTGTGTTTGGCTGATAGCGATCACCGCGTCCGTAAATATGGCGAGAAACCGTTCAACCAGTACAAACAACGACGATATGATCCGATTGAAGTACCCCCTGAACACATGACCGTGAAATGTATGCACCATTTTGACATTTTTACCGAATATGCAATTATACAAAATGACGGTCAAACGGGCTGTAAACCCCGCCTTTGCCGTATGTGTATGAACGATATCCGGTTGAAACTGTTTTAAGAGTTTGAATATCCGCATCATTACACGGATATCCGCTCCGACGCCGACATCCCGCTTCAATTCCGGGATCAGATACATTTGCGGGAAATCTTCAGGAAACAGATAGCTCATATCCCCTTCCTGGTGAGAAATCACACCGGTAACCAGAATGGTTTTGTAACGCTTCGGATTTAATCTGGTTGTCAGTACGTGAACATGAATGGCAGGCCCCCCGATATTGAGCCTGGCAATCACACGCAATATGACAAGGCGGCTGTCAGACGCGGTCTTTTCCCCATCACTCTTGCAGCGACATAGTTTTTTGGACGCCAAATAAAAAGAAATATGATACCACACTGAGATCAGACAAAATCTCATCATCAGTCCTAGCATGACCAGGGCTTTCAGTGAAAACACAGCGGACGGATTGTATTTTTCAAACAGCAGATACACACTTTTATGAAATTCGACCCGCGATCTGAAAATCAGATGATTACTGCTGCCACCCACATGATGAACAACAGCCGCCTGCGGGAAATACACCACCTTTAAACCACTGTCTCTCATGCGCCGACACCAGTCCGCATCTTCCCAGTACATGAAGAACCGTTCGTCGAAATATCCCACTTTGTCAATGGCGCTGCGTCGAACCACCATACAGGCGCCCGACACCCAGTCCGCATCTATCGGCTGAATGCCATCACATGCATGGGTTAATATATTGGCGGTGCTGATTGGATTGCGGGGAAATATGCGGGTAAGCAAGGACGATCGGCCAAAAAGGGCTGTCAGCGGTGTCGGAAAAGATCTCGCGGATCCCTGAACGGTGCCGTCGTCATCCAATATTTTAGGACCGACCAATGCGACTTGGGGGTTGTTTTCCAGAAAGGAAAGAATTTTCTGGAAAAAGCCTTCCAATACATAGGAATCCGGGTTCAATAACATCACAAATGGCGACTGACCTTTTTTCATGCCCTGATTTGCTGCAGCAGCAAATCCGATGTTCTTCGAGTTACAGGAGAGAATGACATCCGGAAACCGATGTTGAATCTGATAAACATCGTCTGTGGAAGCGTTATCTTCAACCCAGATGCTGGCAGGTATATCTCCCAAATGACGATAAACGGATTCAAGACATTCCAGCAGGTAACTTGTGCTGTTATAATTTACAATAACAATATCTATCAATAGCAACACCTTATACTATAATGCCGTACAAGGACGGCTATTGCTGGAAATCAGGATTTCAGACGCCGCGTCAGTCGGGGGAACATGTGTTCTTTTTCCAGAAGATTCCAGATATACGAATCCTTAACCCTGCGATCCATTTGTATTTTCCTGCGTTTATCCGTTACCGTTTTCAACATGTTGAAGCTGTCCTGCTTCGCCCGCAAATATATTTTAGCATACCCTTTTATCGCAAAGTATGCAAACGCTGCAACGTTATATGCCATATGGCCGGCAAGAGTCCGTACTATCAGCGGAAAAGGCATATTTTGAAAATACACCCATTCCAGATTCCGGTGCCCATAATAGACGGATGTCGAAGAATCGTAGCCAATACTGCGACTAGCCGCATGATAAACAACGGCCTCCGGCGCGTAACGACATTTATAACCTTTCAATTGGGCTCTGAAACTCAGATCCACATCTTCATAAAGCAAGAAGAAATCCTCGTCAAACAATCCAATATCCCGGAGCATGGATGTGCGGTACAAAGCTGCGCCGGCGCAGGCGCCGAATATCCACTCCGGCCGGTCATAGGCATTTGCCGGCTGCCCTCTGCCGCGCAGGCTCCCTGCCCCGACAGTGGTATAACCATCCCCCGCCCTGTCAATGATGTTATGATTTTGTGCATACAGCATTCTGGACGCCGCAAACCCTGCCTGCGGATATGTTTCCAAGGCCCTGACAAGATTTTCCAGCCACAACGGGTGTGCGATAGCGTCATTGTTCAGTAAGGCGATATAGTCCGTCTGAACGGTTCGGATCGCAATGTTGTTGGCTGTTGCAAATCCCAGATTTTCATTAAGCGCAATGACGGTAACTTCAGGAAATTGCTGCCTGACGGCATCCAGCGATCCATCCGTAGAACCATTGTCCACAACCATCACGATCATCTGCTGGACAGATTGCCTCCGCAGTGCATCCAGGCATTGCATGAGACACGTTTTACCATTCCAGTTCACAATGATGACCGTAATCTGCAGCATCATACATCGCCATCGGTGGCATTCAAACGTTTAGATTCCTGCTGCGCCTTTAACATCCCCAGCATATAATAATTTTTTAGCAATATTTCATGCAGATGACAAATGTTTGCATGAATAAATTCATCGATAAATCTTAAAATATACTTTGACACCCATAAAAATGGCTTTAGCATCAAGAGTTCCGGTCTGATATCACAAATATGTAAAAAGCTGGAAAGCTCTGGGTGCATTTTGTGAAATAATACCGACGAATATCCGACCTTGAACTGCCTGAGGCAGAATGATGTCAGCGTAATTGGGTGCAGATGACCTGCGGCGGCTTTGGGTTCATATCGAAGTATCATGCCTTTTTTTTCATATCGGTATCCCAGTTCGATATCTTCCCATCCATATTCTCTGAAAGATTCGTCAAACCCACCCTGGCTGTCGTATAATGCACGTGAAAATGCCAAGTTTGATGTATAGAAGAAATTAAATGGAACATGTTCTACATCAGAAATAAGCTGAAAGCCGAACTGAAGGCCCCATTCATTGATCCAGTTACGAAAAGGAGTGATCTTGATATCCGGATGCCAGGAAGTTCGTCCTATCGCCGCATAGGTGTGTGAGCGTCCGGCAGCTACATACCGCTGCCAATGCGCAGCTAAAAATACTGGTTCTGGAATGATGTCATCTCCCAGAAATACAAACAACTCCCCTTTAGCGAGTTTCATAGCCGCATTCCTGGCAGCACCCTGTTTTTGATTGGGCTGGGTCAGAAATATGAGCTGAGCATACCTGTCTGAAAGCCTGTTGAGCAAACCCAATGTGTCATCCGTGGAACCGTCATCCACAACAATAACTTCCCACGAGGGAAGCATGCCGACTTGTGTTTCGCATAGAGCGGTCAATGTCCGGGACAGGGTATCGCACCGGTTGTATGTAGGAATAATGACTGAAATTTCAGGAGACACCATGAACCCCCCGAATATCGGCAAATTTAAATTGGATGTCAGCAGGCAACAATTCTCTGAAAGATGCCGATGCGAACAATCTTCCATCTCCTGGATATGTTGTTACCACCCAGGGAGGAAATATGGCGAACAATTCCTTATCGGATACCTTTCTTTGGGATTGCACTGCCAAGCGTTTTTGATGAAACGATTCCCAATTAGCCAGGATATACCACAATGCCTGCATCTGAGAAACGATATGGGGATGCCCCAAGTGAATTTCCGGTATGGGTATCGGAGTTTCCGGAACAGATTTTCGTTGAATCAGAATTCCCGTTTTCTCCAAAAATCTGCCGATAGCGTAGAGAAAACCACGGGTTTTCAGACATGACCGTAATCTCGCGGCCAGATCCATTTCATTCATCAACATGGGTTGAGGAATATCCTCGGACTCTGAAAAGGGAAATTGCCCAAAAACAGCACTGTTTGCAGCATTCAGGCTGACGATTTCCCGGGTTCTGTGCATCAGGGTAAGCCATGTCGCATGCATCATAGCCGGGAAATATAGAGCATCAATATTTTTATAAAGATTCAAAAAAGCATTCCGCTCATACAGAAAACCCCGATTATAAACCCCAAGCCCGGTCGATGTCCCCTGATGATGATGGTAAACAACGGCATCCGGTGAGAAAAATATTTTTCCTCCGGACGCATTCAATCTCCAGGAAAAATCAACATCCTCCGTATAAGCAAAAAAAGCAGGATCAAAACCTCCTAATTTTAAAAACAACGAGCGCCGGATGGCCATGTTGCCACCACAGGCAATAAAAGTTCGCCGGACCGTATCACCGGAAACGGCCGAGGCGGGAACGCCCTGTTTTCTCTGTAGCGCATGGCCGTCAAAAAGAAGTATTCCCTCCACGAAATCAACATGCCGGCCGTCCCAACTCAGGATTTTTCCGGTAACGCAATCGGCGTTTTTTTCCGATATGACGGTTGCAAACGCTGATAACCACCCGCAACTTACCCGCATATCGTTATTCAGAAAAACAAGAAATTCCGATCTGGCGGCGGCAGCGCCTGTATTGATGGCATTGACAAATCCGGTATTGCATTCGAGCGATATGATCCGTGTTTCGGGGGACAGCTTTCTAATTACATCCACAGAACTATCGGAAGAACCATTGTCAACAACGATAATTTCAAAAGACGCTCTCGAATACCCGCACGCCTCGATGGACGTTATACAGTCTTTAAGGAAAGTTTCACCATTGTAATTGGGTATGATGACGGAAAAATTAAGAGCCGGCAAATTACCTCCCTGTTTTCAAGCATCGTTTCACATAGCTCAGAATTCTGGGAAAAGATATTCTTTTACAGAAAGAGGTTGCCACCGCATTGGGGTTGAAACCTTCCGAACTCCTGTAAGGATTGTTACAATATTCCGAAAGTGGTCGAAGCGATTTCTCCCATGTCATGTTGTCCTGGATCCATTTTCTGCCGTTTGAACCCAGAGCTCGTCTCATGACAACATCTTCCAGAAGGGACATCATCGCATTCCTGAGCGATTCTTCATTATATGGCGGTACGAATAACGCAGCGCCAGCCTCCGTCAGAATTCTGCCGCCTTCTCCACCTTCGGTGGCGATGACAGGGATACCCGCATTCATATAATCGAGAATACGGGTTCTCAGAGACAATGATGTCTCCAGAGAGGGTTTGTGGAGGCATACAGCGATATCCACGTCACACAGATAGGCAAATCTGTTGCGGTATGGAAACCACGGAATAAAAAAGATATGGCGATCACGCCATTCCTTTGCATCTGCAACATCTCTGATCTTTTTAAAAACCCCCTGGGGCGTTGTTTCCTGGTTCGGATTGACGCTGAAAACGACTTTCACCGCCGGAAAACTTTCAATGATTCCGTCAAGTATGTTGATTAGCGTCTCAGGATCATACCAGTCATAAATTCCCCCAAAAAAGATCACTGTGCTATCTGAAGCAATGCCTGGGACCTGTCCTTTGAGCTTGCCGGCAACCGCTTGAAGAGTTATTTCCGATATCGGTTCCACACCGAACGGGGCGATTGCGATCAATCGATCTCCGCTTCTGTCACTGTGATAAACCTGTGGCGTGATACGACCGATCCCTGTCATGATTCCAAAATAAAACATACGCTGTATTTCGGAAGACGCCAGAAAAAAATCTCCTAAGGACAGTTGACGAAAAAGCACGGCCCTGTCCCTGTAAAAGATATATTCTCCTAATTCAGCGGTATATTGGAGATTTTCAATGAGAAACGGATCATACAAATCTACCGCCAACGGAGGAGACGGTATCCGGCATGACTGAAGCATATCGAAATACCGTTCAGAAATATGACCATGTATCACAACGGCATCTGTCCGTGCAAGTTCAGATGTAAATCGGTCACCGGATGGAAAAGGCTCTGCTGAGACTCCGATATCTCCTGGAATATCCGCATTACATGTCCAAAGGACAGTTTCATGAAGCGTTCCAAGAACCCTGGTCATTTCAATAAAGCGGATGCCAATACCCTGAATACAGCCACGGATGGGTTCAGGGCATATCAGTACAATACGTTTTTTATACATTACCAGCGCCCGATATCTGCATAGGCATAAATCTGTTCTCCCTGATCAAGCTTTCAACACCAATTTTTTGCGACATCATCTGCGTTAATCTCAAAAGTCTATTTAAAAAAACCATCGTAATGGATGGCCAACTTAGCTATCACTGCACCAAAATAAAAGTCATCCATCATGGTTATGATTTGTGCAGTATAGAGCATACGGACTCCTTTACTATTATAATCAAAGCAGATGCCTTTTAAGGTTGATGGCTTCGTAAAAAGTCGGTTTTAGCCTATTTTTATAACAATAAAATCTTGAATTTATTGGTTATTAAAATCTGGTTTTTGACTTTTTACGAGGGCATCAATCTTATTAGCCATTGTAAAAATAGCTATGGTACAAAACGCAATCACAAGCGGGTAAGAACCGGACAGATACATATAATTTATTGAAGGGCATAAAGATATTTCACTATATGACACACCGGCCACAAGCACCATGAAATTCCCCAAAATTCCAGTAAGCAAAATCCACGAACTCCATAGGTTCGATTTTTTCTTGAAAGCTAACATAAAAGTAATTGCCAAATAGCTTATCAAACCACAAATCGCGAAAATTGCCCCTGTCTTTTTGTATAACATTCCAATAAAATTACAAATTCGTACACAAGCAGATGCGTAGGCAACAGTAATTTTCCCTGTATTTGGAATAATCGCAAAGTTCTGCGTTGTTAACTCAAATAATCTTATTCCATTCACATCACCTGGCGAATATACCGGGCTTTCCGCCATCTTT
>LKPX01000044.1 GCA_001443525.1 Desulfobacteraceae bacterium RAAP-1
TCGTTGCGGCGTACCCAAAAGTACGCCTCACTCCTTGCGGATTTGCGCGCCTTGCCTGCGAACTTTTTACAAAGCCGTCCCAAAATCGACTTTTTACGAGGGCATCAATCTTTAAACCAAGGAGGTCTTTCATGAAATTCGAATTCTACAATCCAACCCATCTTATCTTCGGCGCCGGTACTCTCTCACAACTTGGCGAGATAGCACAAAAACATGGCAAAAAGGTCTTGATTGTCACCGGCGGCGGCAGCGTCAAACGCAGCGGCGTGTTCGACCGCGCGGTGGCGAGTCTGAAGTCTGCTGGTGTTGCCGTGGCCGAATGCACCGACATTGAACCCAACCCAAGAATTACTTCCGTTGCCCGCGGCGCGGACATCGCCCGCAAGGAAGGCTGCGATGTGGTTATCGCCATTGGCGGCGGCAGCACCATGGACGCATCCAAGATGATCGCGGCGGCGACCCTCTATGACGGCGACCCCTGGAACCTGATCGGGCATGGCCAGGACAACTGGGTGATCCCGACGCGCGCCCTGCCCATCATCACCGTGCCGACGCTGGCCGCCACCGGTTCGGAAATGAACAAGGGCGCGGTCATCAGCAATGACGAGTCGAAGGTCAAATCGTTCGTACAGGCCAACTGCCTCTTTCCCAAAGTCGCTCTGGTGGATCCGGAACTTACCCTGACCGTGCCGAAGGACCAGACCGCCTACGGCGTCTGCGATATCATTACCCACGTGACCGAAGGGTATTTCTCCGGCATCGACGGCACCCCCATCCAGGATCGTTTCGCCGAAGGCGTGATCATCAGCGCCATCGAATGGGGCCAAAAGGCCGTCGCCGACGGGAGTGACATCGAAGCACGCACCCAGGTGCAGTGGGCGTCAGTGGTAGCCCTGAATGGGTGGGTGCAGGCCGGCACCAATTACGCCCCTCCGGTCCATATGATCGAACACGCACTTTCCGCACACCACAACATCACGCATGGCGCAGGGTTGGCGGTGCTTAACCCGGCCTATATGCGCTTTGTTGCCAAGGCCCGTCCCGACCGCTTCGCGCAGTTTGCCCGGCGCATCTTCGGTCTGTCTGGGGTAGATAAAGACGATTTGACACTGGCCATGGCAGGTATCGACAAGTTCGAAGACTTTTTGCGTTCGATCGGTTGTCCCACCCGCCTGTCGGAGTTCGGCATCGACGATGCGTTGTTCTCGCAATACGCCGAGGATGCGGTGCTTGTCGTACACGACGAGAATGGCCATCTTCCCGGCCGTCCGCCCCTGAGCAAGGCGGATATCGTCACGGTTCTGAAGTCAGCCCTTTAAGTCGAGAAAGCAATGCCTCACCCCCTTGGAGCGCAATGTGCGGTAACCACGGGGCGCGGCATCCTAAAAAAAAGAAAGATAGAAAATCAACGCGTAAGGAAACATGACCCATGGAAATCAAACGAAATGGAACACAACCATCGATGCAAGGCCCCGCCGAGTGGTTTACCGGCGCCGTTCGCATCGACCCACTTTTTCTGAAGACAAATGACCCGTCCCGGGTGACCGGCGCCAGCGTCACCTTCGAACCGGGCGCACGTACCGCCTGGCACAGCCATCCTTTGGGGCAAACCCTGATTGTCACCGTCGGCTGCGGCCGCGTCCAGCGCGAAGGAGGGCCTGTCGAGGAAATCCGTCCGGGGGATATCGTCTGGATTCCGCCGCATGAAAAGCACTGGCATGGCGCCGCACCCGTGACATCCATGACGCACATCGCCATCCAGGAAGTACTCGACGGTAGCAGTGCTTCCTGGTTTGAGCATGTGGGTGACGACCAATACGCCGGATAAGTATCATCAAGAACACGCTTACCAGAGAAGTCAGGATTTCTAATGACAGTATCACTTAATCAAAAAACACAAGCGGATAGCGGTGATTCGATAGCGGCGTCCCCCGGTTGGTACGCCTTGGCGGTCCTCAGTCTGCTGATGGGATTCGCCTCGATCTCAACCGACCTCTATCTGCCCGCTATGCCGGCGATGCGTCGTTCCCTTCATGCGGATGCCGGCATGGTTGAATTCACGATCTCCGGCTATCTCATCGGCTTCAGTCTGGGGCAACTGCTTTGGGGGCCGATCAGCGATCGCTATGGCCGCCGTATATCCGTGGCCATCGGCCTGGTAATGTTTGTGATCGGATCGGCTGGCTGCGCGCTTTCGGGAAACGCCCTGGCAATGATCGGCTGGCGGATGGTTCAGGCGCTGGGCGCTTGCGCCAGTGTGGCATTGTCACGTGCGATGGTACGCGATCTTTACCAAGGCAACCGGGCGGCGCAGATGATGTCGATACTTATCACGGTGATGGCGATCGCCCCGCTCATCGGACCGCTGGTGGGCGGGCAGATCGTTGCCATAGCAGGATGGAGAGCCATTTTCTGGACGTTGGTCTGCATCGGTCTGGTGACGCTGGCAACGATCTTCACGATACCCGAAACGCTGCCAACCGCACGGCGTAACCGCGAATCCTTCGGCCTTGTGATGAAGCATTACACCAGTCTTTTACGACACCGCCGACTGCTGGGCTATGCGGGGACAGGCGGCTTCCTCTACGCCGGCATGTTCGCCTATATTGCAGGAACGCCGTTTGCCTATATCGATTACTACCATATACCGGCCCAGCTTTACGGCCTGCTTTTTGGCCTCGGTATCATCGGCATCATGGCCGCCAATATCTTGAATTCGCGTCTGGTTGTGCATCTCGGCTATGACCGCATGCTGATGATCGGCACGATCATCGCCGCGTTTTCCGCCATGGTCACTGCACTGGCGACCGGCACCGGTTGGTGCGGACTCTGGGGGCTGGTCGTACCGCTGTTCGTTTTCGCCTCCACAACCGGTTTGATTGTCGCCAACTCGATCACGGGCGCCCTGTCCGATTTCCCTGAACGCGCCGGTACCGTATCCGCGTTGATCGGCGCCATCCAGTATGGCAGCGGCATCGTCGGTTCCGGTATGGTTGGGGCATTCGCCGACGGCACGCCCTGGCCCATGGGCTGGGTGATCGGGATTGCCGGGATCGGAAGTCTGCTTTCCATGCGTCTGCTCACTGCGGTGCGGCCCAGTAAAACGGGAAATTTCCGGCAAAGAAAAGATTGAATTCAATGACGACCATGTATTGAGAATTGAAAGCCCCTGCCACCTCGGCTGTGTACCAATCAGCAGACGAACTGGTTTGATTGGAGAAAAGGAGAGTATAATGGACAATGTAATCGTAGTTATCGGTGCTGGTTCAATCGGTCTGGCTATCGCTCGGCGAGTCAGCGCAGGCAAGCACGTTTTATTAGCCGATCTTCGTCGGGAAAATGCCAATGCGGCCGCAAAAACCCTCAGCGATGCCGGGTTCGAGGTGAGCACCGCAACCGTTGACGTCTCTTTGCGCAAGTCGGTCCACGCACTCGTCGAGACCGCCACGGAAATTGGCGCCATAACCGGAGTCATTCATGCCGCCGGTGTTTCCCCCACGCAGGCGTCGCCGGCCACGATCCTACGGGTCGATCTGTATGGCACCGCGCTTGTACTTGAGGAGTTCGGAAATGTTATTGCATATGGCGGATCGGGCGTCGTTATCGCCTCTCAGTCGGGACACCGTCTCCCCGCGCTGACCTCCGAGCAAAACAAGGCGCTGGCGATCACGCCAGCCGACGAGTTGCTCGCACTTCCAATGCTCCAACTAGACCAAGTGACGGATCCGCTGCATGCCTATCAAATCTCCAAACGCGGGAACTCGCTACGGGTGATGGCCGAGGCGGTTCGGTGGGGCAAACGCGGTGCGCGGGTCAACACGATCAGCCCCGGAATTATTATCACTCCGCTTGCCAGAGACGAATTGACCGGTCCCCGTGGTGAAGGCTACAGGCGTATGCTTGCGCTGTGCCCGGCCGGGCGCGCCGGCACCCCGGATGAGGTCGGAACCCTTGGCGCTTTTCTGATAGGGCCGGACGGAGCGTTTATCACCGGCAGCGATTTCCTCATGGACGGTGGCGTCACTGCCGCATACTGGTACGGTGAACTTGCTCCGAAGTGATCGAACACTCCCCGTTTACCAACGAGGAACTGGTTGGCAAAGCACTTGGGGTTTTTCGTTTGGTATGATACGGACTTTCCACCCGACGAGTAAACTGGGTTTAAGACAGTGCGAATTTTACAAAAAATGTTTGTCTCAATAACATGTGTCAACCTGTAGAACGAACATCCGAAAAAAAGACAAACGGGTCTGAGAAAAGAATCTGAAAGAAGAGAATGATGCAATGCGTAATGAAATGAAAGATGCAAAAACGATTGATCTGTCCAGACGAAACTTGTTGAAAGGTACCGTTGCCGCGCTGATCGCAGGCGTCGCAGCCCCTGCATTCCCACTTCTTGCTCATGCGCATGCTGCCGCAACTGCTGCAGGCAAACCGAAAGTACTCATCATTTACTACTCCCGCACCGGCAACACACGTGAAATTGCAAATCAAATTCACAGGGGTGTGGATGGAGACATTTTTGAAATTCATACCGTCAAGCATTATCCGGATGATTACGAAGCGCTCAAAAAAGTGGCCAAGGAAGAGCTTGCCACCGAATACAAACCGGCATTGAAAACAACGATTGAGAATATCAGGGCTTATGATGTGATTTTTATAGGCTATCCCATCTGGTGGGGCACGTTTCCCGCTCCGGTCAGGGCGTTTTTGGCTGAAAATGATTTGTCGAAAAAAACCGTTGCACCGTTTTGCACGCACCTCGGAAGCCGGCTGGGGAGAAGTGTCAGGGATATCTCAATGCTATGCCAGAAATCAACCATACAAGACGGTCTGGCCATTTGGGGAAGTGATGCAAAAGATGCACAAAAAGAGGTGTCTGGCTGGTTGCACAGACTCGGAATGAATGAATAGCGTTTTGCATCTGCGAAACAGATTTTTTAAAGGAGGAAGCATATGAGAAAGGACATTTCGCGTCGCAATTTTTTACAGATCGGCGCATCCGCATTGGGAGCTGTCGCCGTATCCGATTTTAAAGAGCTGGGCAACGCTGTTGCCGCAGATCAGGTGAAATCCCAGGTGTTCTTTACGGAGGATATCACCAGTAACGGATTGTTGAAAATCTATTCCAAAATCAGTCAAAATATGACGGGTAAAATCGGCATCAAGTTGCATACCGGCGAGCCGCATGGCCCCAATATCCTGCCACGGGACATGGTGAAAGCTCTGCAACAGCATATCCCCAACAGCAACCTGGTGGAAACCAACACCCTGTATAAGGGCAAGCGATACACTACGGCAAATCATCGCAAAACCCTTAAGATCAACGGCTGGGATTTCTGCCCGGTGGACATCATAGACGAAGAGGGCGCGGTGATGATCCCCGTTAAGGGAGGGAAGCATTTCAAGGAAATGTCGGTCGGCAAACACATGCTCCATTATGACGCGATGGTGGTGCTGACCCATTTTAAAGGCCACGCCATGGGCGGGTTCGGTGGTTCCATGAAAAATATCGCCATTGGCTGCGCAGACGGGCCCATAGGCAAAAAAATGGTCCACGCCGCCCCTGATAATGACGATTACGCAAGCTGGCTGAAAGGCGAACCCTTCCAGGAAAACATGGTGGAGTCGGCAAAAGCCACCATAGATCATTTCGGCAGGCGGATCGTCTATATCAATGTGCTGCGCAATATGTCCGTGGACTGCGATTGCGCAGGCGTCAGCGCCGCTCCGGTTAAAGCGCGCGATCTTGGGATTCTGGCTTCCACCGACATCCTGGCCGTAGAACAAGCTTCCATCGACATGGTGTACAAGCTCCCCGAAGCGGAGCTTCACGACCTTAAGGAACGCATTGAATCCCGTCAGGGCCTTCGCCAGTTGTCATACATGAAAGAGATGAAAATGGGCAATGATCAGTATGAATTGGTTCAGGTGTAAGATACTGGCCAGCTGGTTTGGACGAGAGGCCCAAGCGCAAGGTTGTGATTGTTTCTGCCGGATGGCTGACTGCCCTTACTGATTTGACAGCGTTCCTGCCACAGGTTTTTTTGTGAATAAACAAGTTAAAACTGCATGTTGTGGCATATGCACCTTGGCGCCCATGGGCCCATAAAATTCACGACCTGGAGTGGAATTCTGCGGGGAATACCGGCAATATGCAGGGCAACACGACATGCGGAGTTTTTATGAAGCCGTCAATCCTGATGGCTTCGTAAAAAGCCGATTTTCAGACGGCTTGATCTTACATTGGAAACAGATTATAGTGCTGGCTTCCAAGACCTAACAGAGATGCCATACATTTTCAGACAGAGGAGCGCACTATGTTTTCAGGTATTCTTTCCCCCATGCATTTAATTGTCATACTGATTATCGTCCTGATCATTTTCGGGCCTGGAAAACTTCCGGATCTCGGTAATTCTCTGGGAAAATCCATCAAGAACTTTAAAAAAGCCGTGAACGGCGATGAAAGCCTTGATGGATCGTCCGATGCTAAAAAAATCAATACCGCCGATACCGCATCGACCGCAAAAAAAACGGATGATGCCAAATGACCGTCACAAGAGAACAAGGCAACCTATTTTGTCAGCGCCATACCGCACCATTCATGGGTTGCCTTCTCCCAGCAGCAGTTCAAAGACAGCTTCTCATAGCGGGCTTTGAGTTTTTCCGCCTCATCGTCTCGTATTCCCGAAAGGATCACCATTCCTCCGGAATGGATATGCCCTGAAATATAAGTGCTCAACCGGATCAGCGTCGGATACCGGAGATTTGCCGCAATAATGTGAAACCGCTGTTCGATGCTTTCGGCAGGCTGATTTATGACAAGAAAACGCTCTGACATGCCATTGAGCACGGCGTTTTCCATCGCTTCCGCAATGGCGCAGGGATCGATGTCCGTTCCTGTCGCCTGCCGAATTCCCATCTTTAACGCTGCCAGCGCCAGAACGCCGGAACCTGTGCCGATATCCAGCAGAATGTCCTCAGAAATACTTTTTCTCCGGGAAAGCCTTTCTACCGCATATTCGATGCCTTCAACCGCCAGCCGGGTGGTGGGATGCTGCCCCACGCCAAAAGAGGCTCCCGGTTTGAGCACAACTTCAATGTCAGGTCCATCATGTGATGAACGACGTTCCGGAGGCGTCAGAATGATACGACGGCCGATTCGAACCGGCCGGTTATAGGATATCTCGACATATGTGGTTCCGAATATATTGGTATAGGTCAGTTCACCATTTTCGACAAGCGCTCTGAGGACGGACCGGAATTCCCGCCGGTTCACTTCCAATTGCCCCCAAAGCATTCTTTCAAGACTACCGGAAGTAATTTTCACGGAACTGCTTTCAATAATTTCCATGATCTTCCGATATACCCCCTGAACTCTGTTCCCCGTGGCCGCTGTCATCATCTTCTTTCCTTTTCGTCAAAACCGCCGATTCTCCATTTCATAAAGGTATTTTATTGAAAAATCAATCTATTGAAATTGCATACAGAATGTGACTATCAATAATTGTCTTGATAATCATTGAAAACAGGGTTAAAAACTGCCGATAATTCTCAGAAAACATCGATTTGGAAACGGCTTCTTAAAAGTTCTCGCGAAACCGTCTTTTTTAAACCTACTCAACAACAGGGAGGGTAAATACCATGAAGAGATCACGGGTTTTCAGTATGAGCGTCCTGATCGTTGCGGCATTGTTTCTTTCAACAGCGCCGATGGCAGCCCCGGCATGGGCAGCGATGCCTGAAGCAAAGATCGGCATTGTTTTCAGCATGACAGGTGGAGCCGCATCCTATGGCGCGACCCAGAAACACGGTGCACAGCTTGCCGTGGATGAAATCAACGCGGCAGCCGGCGATAAGGGAGTTCATATCAAACCTTATTTTGATGATGACGCCAGCACTCCCCAGCAGGGCATTAATGTCTTTAAAAAATTCATCAACAGCGACCATGTATCAGCCATCATCGGCCCGACGCTGAGCGATACGGCGCAAGTGACAGACCGCATTGCTCAAGCAGGTTCCGTACCGGTGCTGGGGGTCAGCAATACGGCGCAGGGAATTACAGAAATCGGCAACTATGTGTTTCGCGATTCCCTTACCGAAGCGGTCGTCGTACCGAATACCATCCGGACAGCCAAGGAGAAATTCGGTATTTCAAAAGTCTCCATCCTTTACGGCAACGATGGCGCTTTTACCAAAGCCGGTTATGACGCATTCAAAAAAGCGCTGACCGACGAGAAAATCACCATTTTAAGTGAACAGACGTTCGCCAAAGGTGATCGCGATTTTTCTCCCCAGTTAACAGAAATCAAGAGTCAGTCACCAGACGCCATTGTGGTATCGGCGCTGGTGGAAGAAGCTTCCGGCATCGTCAGTCAGGCCCGGCAACTGGGCATTCCGGCGTCGGTGCCTATCATCGGCGGCAATGGATTTAACTCCCCAAGTCTTATCAAAAATGCAGGCAGCGCAGCGGAAGGCGTCCTGATCGGCGCGGCATGGAGTTCCACCGCCTCCAATCCATTGAACCAGAAATTTGTGAAAGACTATACCGCCAAATACGGCAATCCGCCGGATCAATTTGCGGCACAGGCATATGCCGGCGTTTATATCGTGTACGATGCTATCCAGAAAGCAGGAGCTCCGTTTAAACCTGCAAAAATTCGAGACGCTCTGGCGGGTATTAAAAATCTGGATTCCGTCCTCGGAAAATTTTCCTTTACTTCCGGCCGTGATGCCGACTACAAACCCGTACTTCAGGAAGTCAAAAACGGCAAATTTGTCGTTGTGGGAGAATAATCGGAAGTTATAGAATACCGGACAAGAGAGATGAACCTTTTTGCACAGCAACTGATAAACGGAATTTTTATTGGAAGCGTTTATGGGCTTTTCGCCATTGGATACACACTGGTCTTCGGTGTACTGGATATCCTGAATCTGGCCCATGCCGCCGTGTTCACTCTGGGAGGGCTGGTAGCGCTCTGGCTGGTGCAAAGCGCGGAAATGTCCATATGGGTAGCGTTTCCACTGGCGACTCTCTTCTCCGGTATCCTGGGACTCATCATTAACGCCGTCGCGTTTGTGCCGCTGCGTCACCGTCCGGACACATATTTCTCCGGATTGATATCGAGCATTGCACTGGCGATTGTTTTCGAGAGCGCCGCGATAGGTATTTTCGGGGCACGTACCGTGAGGTTTCCGATCAGCACCATCGCTGTCCATATCTGGCAAATTGCAGGTGTCACCATCACATCCCTTCAGATAGAAATCGTCATGATCGCCGCCTGTCTGATGGCGGGGTTAACCCGGTTTCTCCGGCGTTCCCGCTCCGGAAAAGCCATCAGGGCCGTTGCGGAAAATGAACGCGCCGCTCGCCTGCTGGGCGTTCATGTGGACGGCATTATCGCATTTACGTTTTTTATATCATCGGCGCTGGGCGGTGCGGCCGGAATATTGTTCGGATTATATTTCGGAGCGCTTTCTCCGGATATGGGGCGCTCAATAGAACTTAAAGGGCTTGCCGTCATTGTGCTGGGAGGCATGGGCAGCATCCCCGGCGCCATTATCGGCGGTATTGCCTTCGGGCTCAGTGAAGTCCTTACCGTGGCCATTTCAGGCACTTCCAACCTGCGGGATGCAGTCGCTTTCACGGTGCTTTTCGCTATTTTACTCTTGCGGCCATCCGGTCTGTTCGGCCGCAGGCAGATCCGGGAGACATGATACCCATGGATCTGAACCACATTTTTACGCAATTTTATGCAGTTTACGGAAGTCTGATCAATTTTATTGGCATCAATTCCCTGCTGGCCATCAGTCTGTACGTGACACTGTCCGCCGGTCAGCTTTCTTTAGGCAACGCGGCTTTCGCCGGTATCGGAGGATACACGGCAGGCATCCTGACCATGTATCTGAATGTTCCCTACATTGTGGCGCTGTTTGCCGCAGCGCTGATGTCCGGAGCCATCGCCATGATTTTAGGGTTTCCAGTGCTGCGGCTTCGGGGAGTTTTTTTAGCGATTGCCACACTGGCTTTTGGAGAGGTAGTACGTATCCTGGCCATCAACCTTCAAATCACCGGAGGCGCCGAGGGACTCACCCCGATCCCTGATAAAACCCAGGCATGGATGATTTTTACCGCACTGGCGCTGACAGGTTATTTTATGGCGGTGCTGCGCCGTTCCAGAATCGGCTGGAGTTTTGCCAGCATCCGGGAAGATGAAACCGCCGCCAAGGCCATGGGCATCAACACCACCTGGTATAAAACCCTGGCCTTTACCATTGGCGCCATGATTGCGGGCCTTGCCGGCGCCATGAGCGCTCATCTGAATTACATCATCACCCCGGGCGAATTCGGATTTTCTGCTGCGGTTCAGCTCTTAATCTTTAATATCGTGGGCGGAACCCGCGTATGGTACGGCCCCATCCTGGGCGCTGCGCTGCTGACAGCGCTTCCTGAAATTCTGCGGGGTTTTGGCGTCACGGCAGGTCCTGTCCGCATGGGCGTAAACGGATTCATTCTGCTGATGGTGATACTTTTCCTGCCGAATGGCCTGGTATCGCTTTTTTCGCACAATAAGGATTAAGACGTATGGCGCTGCTGGAAATTCGAAGTATCATCCGGATGTTTGGAGGACTGTGCGCGCTGAATGGCGTTGATTTCAGCGTGGAAGAAGGTGAAATCCACGGATTGATCGGCCCCAACGGCGCAGGGAAAACCACCCTGCTGAATATTCTGAGCGGAATGGCGCCTCCAAGCTCCGGACAAGTTCAATTCGCAGGCAGGGATATCCATGCGCTTCCCGCCTATCAGGTGGCATCTCTCGGTGTGGCCAGAACATTTCAGAATATCCGGCTGTTTCCGGCCATGACCTGCCTGGAAAACGTCATTGCCGGCCAGCATCTGACCGCCTCCCGCCCGCTTCTGCCAAGATTGTTGCAGTTGCCTTCCGCATGGCGCTTGGATCATGAATACGAGAAAGACGCCCGGTCAACCTTAGCCCGGGTCGGTCTTGAAAATCGAGCGCGGGTCAGAGCCCAGAGTCTTTCATATGGAGAACGCAGACGCCTTGAAATCGCACGCGCTCTGGCGGCCCGACCCCGTCTTCTGCTTCTGGACGAGCCTGTGGCAGGCATGCGCCAGGGCGAAGTCACTCAGGTAGCAGAGCTGATCCGCATTCTTGCAGGAGAAGGCATGACGATTCTTCTCATCGAACACAACATGTCTTTTGTCATGACGCTGTGTTCCCGGATTACGGTGCTCAATTTCGGCCAGGTCATCGCCACAGGAACACCGGATACCGTAAGCCGTCATCCGCATGTCATCGAAGCCTATCTGGGAGTGGACAAATCATCATGATGCTCGAAGTCAATCATTTGACCGTGACATACGGTCCTATCGAGGCGGTACACGATGTTTCCCTGAACGTTGAATCCGGCGCCATCGTTACCCTGATCGGGCCCAACGGTGCAGGAAAAACCACCCTGCTGAACGCCCTGAGCGGTGTGATTCCGGTACGCGGCGGCAATATCCTGTTTAACGGACAGGACATCACCCGAATGAGCCCCCACCGCCGGGTAGCCGAAGGTATTATTCAGGTTCCGGAAGGACGTCTGGTGCTGGCAGGAATGACCGTGCGGGAAAATCTCGAAATCGGCGCATACCGCCGTCCCAAATCCGGAATCGCCGCGGATATCGCACGAATGCAGGAACGCTTTCCCATTTTAAAGGACAGAATTGAAGCTCCTGCCGGATCGCTTTCGGGCGGCGAACAGCAGATGCTGGCCATCGCACGAGGACTGATGGCCCATCCCAAGCTTCTGCTGCTCGATGAGCCATCACTGGGGCTGGCGCCGCTGGTAGTGCAGATGGTGTTTGACATCGTGACGGAACTGCGACAAAATGGCCTGACCATTCTTCTGGTGGAGCAAAACGCCCGTCAGTCTCTGGCGGTATCCGACAATGCGTATGTCATCGAAAGCGGAGCCATCGTACTGGAAGGCCCTGCCGCAAAACTGCGCTCCGACCCTGCAGTCATCCGCACCTATCTGGGTCAAGGCCTTTGATGATGTCATCGAAAAACATCTATCCGGTGTTGGTTCAGGATGGATGATACCCCTGACGCATCACAGCATCCTTCAAAAATTGAAACACATCCGGCCCGGCTAAAGGTGGTTTTTCGGTTCCGGCCACCATTTCCTGATATCGCTCCATTGCATCACGATCAAACACTGCAACAGGATATGTCAATGCAAACAGCCGATTGTGCATCAGGCTGTAGCAGACAATCGGGCCGAAAACTGTTTCACCGCTGTCTTTCAAGGTTATCCCTCCCATAATCTGGTGATGATCACTCATGAATGCCTTGGGCGCGGGTTTTAATCCCAGCAGTTCCGCAAAAAGGTTCAGCGCTTCCTGAACGCCTTCGGCGTATCCGTTCTTCAGGGATGCCGTCCCATCTGCGGCAATACCGTCTATATCCGCCGCTGAAAACGACAGATTCAGGCGCGCAATGCACTCATCATGAACGGTTTTGACAGAATCCGTTTTTTTACTGACCACCACATCCTTGTCGTTCAGAATCTTGATGGCGTTCCGGATATTGACCATTTCCTTAACGGTAGGGCTTTTGCGCATGGCAATATCAGCGACAGTGGTGTTGTAAAACGGCAGATCGTTATCCAGCACCAGAATATGCGATCGGCCGGAGCCTTCTTCGGGAAGATAAATATCCAGATCCCGTTCCTTGAGATACCGATATCCAGCCATTTCCAGCAGCAGTTTGAAAAGCCCTCTGTCCACTTTTTTTTCACTTTCAGGAGGCCCGACCGTGAAGAGCACTTTTTCTGTCAGCTGATCTATCTGAATTTTTTTGAGAAGTTCCTGTTTGAAAGACATGGTTCAGACTCCTTTGCCATCCTGCATGGGTTCAGAGAATTGACGCTGATATCCTGATCAACGACTCTGTCGAAGACATTTTTCAGCTTAGCGTCTATCGAAAGCCTTTGTCAATGCGGATTATCTTGACTCCATTTCGTTTGCATGGTAGCAGAATCAATAAACCCGCCGAAAATCGCATGGTTGAAGCTGAGCTTTTCATTATATCATGTATGACGGCTTCGTAAAAAGTCCGCATGCTGCGTTGTGCTGCATCCTTCGTCATTGCAGCGTACGAAAAGTACGCTTCATTCCTTGCGGATTTGCACGCCTTGCCTGCGAACATTTTACGAAGTCGTCCGAAATTCGACTTTTTACGAAGCCATCAAATATGACACTCCGGGAAGTTCCGGACAGACTGTTTCAAACGTCCATGTCCGTAATTTCAACACCTTTATCACGAAGGAGACTCAACAATGAAACGCTGTTTGACGCTTTTTACCGTTCTTTTTGCCGCTTTTTTTCTGCTGCTGACCTGTCATCCGGCCATTTCAGAAGACGCCAAAGTCCTCAGAATGGCTACGACAACCAGCACTGACAATACGGGTTTGCTGGACTATCTGAAACCCTTTTTTAAAAAAGATACCGGTATCGATGTACAATGGGTGGCTGCAGGGACGGGACAAGCGCTTAAACTGGGTGAAAACTGCGATGCGGACGTACTGCTGGTGCATGCGCCCGCAACCGAAAAAAAATATGTTGCAGCAGGGTTTGGAATTAACCGCCGCGAAGTGATGTACAACGATTTTATTCTCATCGGCCCCGAAAACGATCCTGCCGGCATCAAGGGCAAAAGCGTCCGTGATGCACTAATCGCCATTCAGCACAGCAAGAGCCCGTTTATCAGCCGCGGCGATAAATCCGGCACCAACATCAAGGAAATCGAGTTGTGGAAGAACAGCGGTCTTCCCGTACCAGACAAGGAATCCTGGTATGTGCAGGCCGGACAGGGGATGCTGGCCACCATTCAAATGACGGAAGAGCGCCATGCCTACACCATGACCGATCGTGGAACCTACATCAAGTACGAAACACTCCAGAAGGGAAATCCGCCTCTGAAAATCCTGGTAGAGGGTGATCGCCTGCTCCGAAACCTTTACAGCGTCATCGAAGTGAATCCAGCCCACTGCCACAATGTAAAACTGGATCTGGCAAAGGCATTCTCAGAATGGATGGCGCAACCTTCCACCCAAAAGCTTATCACGGATTTCAAACTGTCCGGCAAGCAGCTTTTCTTTATTCCCGAGCATTCATAACCTGCCGGAAGCGCTGTTGACGACGATCGTACTGACATTTAAAACGTCGGTACGACGTGTCGACTTTCTCCGACACAGCATTCATACACATGGGCTACATCATCACCGGCCTGTTTCAGGCCATGCAGCTTCTGATTCATGGCGACGGCGAGACCTATTCGGCCATAGCCGCCACCATGATCGTATCCACATATTCCATGACAGCCAGCCTGCTGATCGGCATTCCATCGGGTTTTTTCTTAGGATATCAAAGCTTTCCTGGCAAACGGCATGTTCGAACGCTGGTCGATACACTGATGTCCCTGCCGACCGTACTGGTAGGACTTCTGGTGTATGCGTTGTTGACCTATCACGGCCCCATGGGACATCTGGGACTTCTTTTTACGCTGGAAGGCATTGCCATCGGGCAGACCATTCTGGCAATACCGGTGGTAACGGCCCTGACGGCAGCCACCATAGAAGCTACCGATGAAAAGCTGCGTATCGCACTGATATCCTTAGGCGCCGGCCGGCGTCAGTTGCTGATATCGACGCTCTGGGAAGCCAGATACGGCATTCTGGCGGCGGCCATGAATGCTTACGGCCGCGTATTGACAGAGGTGGGAATCGCCATGATGGTGGGCGGAAATATCAAATGGCACACCCGCACGATCACCACCGCTATCGCACTTGAAACCAGAAAGGGGCAGTTTGCCATGGGCATTGCACTGGGTCTGATACTGCTTGTCATCGCTGCAATCGTCAATGTGGCGCTGTCTTTCCTTAGAAACCGGGCGTGATTCTTCTTGCAGCCTCCCATCTATCAGCTTCAGAACATCCGAAAACTTCACGGGCGGCAGCTTGCCGTGGACATTGCAACTCTGTCGATTCCAGCAGCTTCCATCACCGGACTGGTAGGCCCCAACGGCAGCGGCAAAAGCAGTCTGCTCAAGCTGCTGGCTTTTGTGGACAGCCCCTCAGAAGGCGACATATGGTTCAATGGGGTCAAGGCGACACGGTTCAGCGCATCGGTTCGATTTCATGTCTGTCTTCTTCCTCAGGAGCCGTATCTGCTCAAACGCTCTGTTTTTGACAACATTGCCTATGGTCTCACACTGCGGGGCATCCGGAAATCGCGCTGTTATCAGGCCGTGATGGACGCACTGTCCCTGGTGGGGCTTTCCGGTAAAGAATTTGCCGGACGGTCCTGGTATCAGCTTTCCGGCGGAGAAGCCCAGCGCGTCGCCCTTGCTGCAAGGCTGGCGCTGAATCCAGAAGTTCTGATCCTGGATGAACCCACTGCCAGCGTGGATGCCGCCAGCGCCCAGCAGATCAAGTCTTGTGCGCTGAACGCTTCGCGGGACAGAGGCGTCACGCTGGTAATCGTCAGCCATGACTGGCAATGGTTACACGAGATCAGCAACAATGTCATCCAGATGTTCAGGGGCAAAGTGATACCGCCTTACATGGAGAATATCGTTTCGGGCCCATGGCTACAGAAATCGGACGCAAGCTGGGAAAAGCCACTGGCGGATGGCCAGTATCTCAGGGTTTCAGAGCCTCCGGATGCCGGCGCCGTTGCTGCAATCCCGCCCGAAGCCATTTTTGTCAGCCGGACTCCGCCCTTGCTGAAGCCTGTGGAACATGCCATTCAGGGCATTGTAACCTGCATGACGCTGGAAACATCTTCCGGAAATATCCGGATAACTCTGAAGGCTGCGGAACTGAGTCTGTCCCTGTTTATTGCAGTGGATACCGCACAGGCTATGAATCTCTTTCCGGGCCAGCGATTTTACATCGTTTATCCGGTTTCATCGGTTGTCTGGTATTGAGTGGCGCTGCGTTCTCCCCTCGATACCGGATCAGTCCTTCCTGCGACACCGAAGCGATCAGAAGACCGTCGCGGGTGAAAATATGACCGTGATTCAACCCGCGTGCTTTAGAGGCGCTGGGACTTTCTATAGCGTACAGAAGCCAGTCATCCATGCGGAAATCCCGATGAAACCACATGGCGTGATCAAGACTTGCCACCTGCATATTTGAATCCCAGAAAGTATGACCATGCGGATAAAGTGATGTGGTGACCAGCCCAAAATCCGAAGCATAGGCAAGCATGTATTTATGGATGAAAAGATTATCCGGCATCTTATCGATAGCCTTGAACCAGACATATCGCACCGGCTTTTCCTTTTGGGGCGAAAAAGGGTTGATCGGGTTTACGGGACGAATCTCGATGGGTTTGGTGCAAAGAATCCGGGCCCGGATTTGGGCAGGAATCTGATCCATGGCATGCCGTGCAATTTCCTGTTCCGACAGGAAGTCGTCGGGTTCCGGAATATCCGGCATGTCCATCTGGTGTTCAAATCCGGTTTCATTCACCTGAAAGGAGGCAGACATGGAAAAAATAGCACGTCCTTTCTGAATCGCAACCACCCGCCGTGTTGTAAAGCTTTTGCCGTCCCGGATGCATTCAACCTCGTAAACGATCGGCCTTGCAGGATCCCCGGGTCTTAAAAAATAGCCGTGCATGCTGTGAACGCCTCGTTCCTCCGGAACGGTCTGAGATGCAGCAGACAATGACTGGCCCAGCACCTGCCCCCCGAAAATGTTGCCAAACCCCAGATCCTGACTGTTACCCCGAAAGATGTTCTCTTCAATTTTTTCTAATTCCAGCAGACGCAGCAACTCATTTAATACATTCTCGCTGGGCGTACACACGATCTCGTTCATCCAATCTTCCCCCTGGTTTGCAGCTTTCCGTTTGCGATTTCTACAAAATTGGATTGCATCGGGAGCTCTGAAGATTCACCTTCAGCAATCTCAGGTCTTAAAATGCCATCATGCCATGCTTTCGACATATGGTCAAATAGCTCGGATGGTGGAAGATTCAACCGAACGACTGCGCAAAGAGGGCAGGAACCGTGCATCCGGCTCTTGCCCTCTTTGTTTCCTGCATTGCCCTGAAGTTGATTGAGAAGCGACTCTTTTAAGCGGCAGAGGGAGTTAAAACGCGGCAGATAAGGTTACACCACCATATACAAAACTGGAATGGTTGCTGATGCTGGTGGCGGTAATGTAATCATCGGCTGTTCCGGAAAGCGGAAATGAATAGGCAATCATGGGTTTTACAGACAGAAATTGGGCAACAGGTATCGTAAATCCAGCAGACAACAGACCGTTATGGAAAGCCCGGTATTTGGTTCCAGGATCTTTGACCTCACTAAAATCGCTGTTGTCGGAATAATAATATCCAGCGGAAGCCCCCATATCAAAGGTTATTTTGTCGATGACGGGTACAGATTGCGATATCCCCAGATTCGCATACCATGACGGATTGTGGGCAATTTCCCGATAAAGGGACAACGTCGGACTTAGCAGCGTATTCAGTGTTGCGGAAGCGAACAGCTCTTGCGAATCCTGAGTACCGTCCAAAGCATAATAGATGTATCCGCCGCCCAGTTTGACCGGTCCCAGGTCTTTGGCATAGGCAAGCGTCATATCCGTTTCCGTATATTTGGACGAATGGGTTTCAAGATTGCGGAGCTTTCGGTCGGTGTCCAGGTTTCCCCACACATTGAAACTGAACCCCTGATAGCCCAATGTCAGTGATGGCTCTATTACCACACTGTTATAACTCTGTTCCAGTCCTCGCCAGATATACTGACTGAAAATACCCAGATCAAGGTTCGCTGTAGGTTTTGCCGCGTCTTCAGCCAGCGCCAGAGAGCATGTGCTGCAAAATATTGCCGTCACTATTCCCAAAATTAATGCATACCGTTTCATCTTCATTCTTTTTTCTCCTTTGTAGATAGAAAATAAACCCGAATGGTTAAGGCAAATTAATTTTCGAATATTTGTGCAAAGGAAAAAGCAAACGGTATGCCAATGGATTATCACTGTCCAAATATTTTTTAACTACCTGAAATAAAATATCTATTTTTTAATTACAGAAAAACATGTTTGTCTTAAGACGTAATATATAAATACAATTTTGTATAAATTATTCCATAAAATACAAAATTGTTAATAAAAGCGCAGGACGCCGCAAACACGTCATCAGGGAAAATCTTGAGGTAAGGTTCTGCTACTATTTAGACATCAGTTTCGTTACCGCTTTTTCCAGTCCGTCAATACTGAGTTCGAACATGGGAAAAATGGCGCCGATGGCGGTAATGGTCGGGGTGTAATTCCACATGGAAACGGGAACCGGGTTCAGCCAGACATTGTGGCGGAAGGTCTCCGCCAGAAATTTCAGGCGTTCGATACTCGACTTGCCGGAACGCTCTTCAAGATGGATGGAGCCGTCCCTGGCCATCAGTTCATAAGGGGCCATGCTGGCATCTCCAATCAGAATCAGCCGCGTCTCTGTATCCAGCGCTGCGAATTCATCCACCCGCGCAGGCTCGCGGTATCGACTGGCGTCTTTCCAGAGAATATCATAAATGGTGTTGTGGAAAAAAAACGTCTTGACCTCTTTGAACTGGGCTTTGGCGTAGTTGAACAGGGTCTGAACCACCTCCACATAGGGATCCATGGACCAGCCGCCGTTGTCTATGGCCAGAATCACCTTCAGGCGGTCTTTGAGACTCTGCCCGAAGACAATTTCGATCTCACCGGCGTTTTTCATGGTTTGATAGATGGTTGCCTCGACATTGACGCGATCTTTGGGACCGGATGGCCTCAGATGGCGAAGCCGTTTGATGGCCTCTCCGACCATGGCCTGGGTCAAAGGGCCGTCCAGAGCGTAGTCCTTGTACCGGCGATCCATGGCGACCTTGATGGCGGAGCGATTTCGGGACACGCCCCCGACCCGCATACCTTCCGGATGATATCCGGAATGCCCGACCGGTGATGTGCCACCGGTGCCGATCCATTTATTGCCGCCGTCATGCCGCTCAGTCTGTTCTTTCAGGCGCTCCTTGAAATAATCGATGAGCTCTTCGGGCGTCATCTTTTTCAATTCCGATTCATCCATACCCAGCGCATCCGCCAGAAGTTTGGGATTTTCAAGCCAGGTTTCCAGAAGGGTTCTGGCCATATCATCCAGCGCGACACCCTCTTGCTCCGGAAGTTCTGCGCCTTCAAAATAGTGAGCGAAAATCCGGTCGAACAAATCGAAATAGCGTTCACTTTTTACCAGAATGGTGCGGGAAGCCGTATAAAAATCGTCCAGACTGCCGATCAGCCCGGAACGCAGGGCTTTATGCAGCGTCAGAAAAGAAGTAGGGCTTACCGGAATACCGGACTCGCGCATCTGATAGAAAAAATCCACGAACATGGGCTTTCCCTTCTCTGTTAAAACAGACGCCTTCGGTTGACGGTTCCGGAAGCGCGGGTGAAATCCTGACTTTTCTTGAAAAGAATTCCTAAAAAGGGCACATCGCCTTTGGCCAGACGACTGGGCTTGAAATCCGGATCTGCGGACAAGGCGCGTATCCAGTTGATCAGTTCCCGCGTCGCCGGACGCTTTTCGATGGCATCCAGCTCCCGGAGCTTATAAAATGCAGCAATGGCATTTTCGGCCAGTTCGTTATCCATATCCGGGAAATGCACCTTGATAATCTGCCGCATCATCTTGGGATCCGGAAATGCAATATGATGGAAATTACATCGTCCCAGAAACGGATCCGAGAGATCTTTTTTGGCGTTGGAGGTGATGATGAAGACCGGCCGGTGCTTCGCCTGAATGGTTTTATCGATTTCGATGATATCGAACTCCATCTGATCCAGGACATCCAGCATATCATCCTGAAAATCCGTATCCGCCTTGTCGATTTCGTCGATCAGCAATACCGTCCGGGTATCCGCCGTGAACGCCTGGCCGATTTTTCCCATCTTGATGTAGTTTTCGATGTTGCTGACATCCCGCTTGGAATCTCCAAAGCGGCTGTCGTTGAGACGCGTCAGGGTATCATACTGATACAGTGCTTCGACCAGCTTCATGCTCGACTTGACGTTAAGAATGATGAGCGGCATCTGAAGCGCTTCGGCGATGGCGTGAGCCAGCATGGTTTTTCCCGTGCCCGGCTCTCCTTTCAGAAGGAGCGGCATTTCAAGGGCCATGGAAATATGAACGATCCGAGCCAGTTCTTCGTCCAGCACATAACGCCTGGCGCCGGTAAACATGTTGAAATCGCATATGGGTAATGTCATAATAAAAGGCCTTTAAGTATCATTAGCATTTATGGTGGATGAATTCATGTCCGTAAGTCAATATAAGCTGGAGTTATCGCCAATCCTGACAGTATATCTCCAATATGTTTTTATAGTACGATGGCATCCATTCATTTTTCAATAGCAAACATTGACGACTTCGTAAAAAGTCCGGATGCTGCGTTGCGCTACATCCTTCGTCGTTGCGGCGTACCCAAAAGTACGCCTCACTCCTTGCGGATTTGCGCGCCTTGCCTGCGAACTTTTTACAAAGCCGTCCCCAAATCGACTTTTTACGAGGGCATCTGCCTTGACGGCTCCGTAATAAACCGAAATCAAAATATCACAATCAGAAAGGGGGCGTCATGCAGCAGGTTAATATCCGTGAAGTTCGTCGGAATATCGGCAGATTACTTGATGCGGTAGAATCCGGAGAAAAAATAATCATTACAAGACGAGGTAAACCTGTCGCAAAATTGTCGATTGTTGACAGGGAAGAAGAGGCTTTTTCTTTTCCTGATCGCAAAGATTTTCGTGCTCAGTTCCCCCCCTCAGAAACATCCGGTATTCACCTCGTACAAAGGATTCGCAATGAACGCGGATAAACGTTATTACCTGGATACCAGTGCACTGCTGCCATATTATCGAGAAGAAAGTGCAAGTCGGGCGGTACAGGAAATTTTGCTTTCGCTGAAACCGCCCATTTTTATCTCTGATTTGACCCGAGTGGAATTTACCTCAGCCGTTTCCCGATGGGTGCGTATGGACGAATTGACAGATGAACAGGCCGGTCTTATCGAAAAAACCTTTATCAAGGACATCGATTCGGGGTTGTACTCCCAGTGTTCAATTATGAACAGTCACTACCGGCAGGCGGAAAGATGGCTATCTGGACGACATACTTCTCTTAGAACCCTTGATGCTCTTCATCTGGCATGTTGTTGGAGCATAATGCTGAAATGATTACATACGATGCAACATTACAACAATCGGCCGAATACTTTGGAATCAACATTTGGCTACACAAATAAAAGACTTTTTGCGAAGGCGCAGACAATTCGGAAAAATGGAAATCGAAACGCTCACTCATCTCAAGTCATGGTTTGATACATATGTTGCTCACTATTACACCGGCGCTGCCGAACATGACAGAAACATTCGTTTAAAGGAAGATCATACGCACAGAGTCTGCCATAATATGGTGCTGCTGTGCGACAGTCTGAATATGTCTCCCCAAGACAGCCTGCTGGCGGAAGCTGTTTCGCTCTTTCACGATATCGGCAGATTTGAGCAGTACCTTAAATACCATACATTCAACGACATGACGTCCATCAATCACGCACACTTGGGGCTTCGGGTGCTGGCGGCCCATCGGGTGCTGTCTGAAATCCCTGTAGCGGAACGCCGGCTTCTGACACTGGCGATCGCTTTTCATAACGCGCCGACATTGCCCGACGGGACGACTGAACATGTCTTGCGCTTCATGAAACTGATCCGGGATGCGGACAAGCTGGATATCTGGAAAGTGGTGACCGATTATTACCGGGAACGGGAAGACAACCCGAACCGCACCATCGAACTGGGGCTTCCGGACGGCTCGGAATGTTCCGCCGCAGCCATCGAAGCGCTGCATCAGGAAAAATTCGCCCGTGTTCAGGACATAAAAACGCTCAATGACTTCAAGCTCCTTCAGATCAGCTGGGTATTCGATCTGAATTTTGAAAAGTCATTTCAGCTTTTGAAAGAGCGGCGATATATTGAGCAGATTGCGGAAACACTCCCCCGTCTTCCGGAAATCCGCAGCGCGGTGGACTGCGCATACCGCCGGGTTCAACAGCACTGCGCCGGATCGCCGCCAATGGAAAGGAACGGAAACACATCACTGATTTTTGACGGCCTGTAAGCGTTCAACGGCCCTCCATAGGGAATATGAACGCTTACACGTGTCTGCCTATACCTGTACAGTTGACTCAAGGCATGTAAGAACCGCAAACATCACCTGGTTGATCTGGGCAAAGCGGGTTTCGTCGGACAGCATCGCGGCGGCATCCTGAACGTAACGGCTTCCATCGAGTTCGTTTCCGCAGTGCTCTGTAAGGGCTTTGGCAGAGGCCTGCGTGGTTTCGAGATGAAACTGAAAGCCGATCACCCGATCCCGGTAAATGAACCCCTGATGTTGACAGGCTTCACTGAAAGCCAGATGAACAGAACCTTCAGGGATATCGAAGGTGTCGCCGTGCCAGTGGAATACATCCATTTCCGAGGGCAGCACATCCCCTATAATTGTTTGTGCGGCCTGTTCGGTTTTATGAAGGGGAAACCAGCCGATTTCCCGGTATTTGTTTCGGGTGACACCGGCCCCCAGCACATCGGCAATGAGTTGCGCACCCAGACAAATACCCAGAACGATTTTTCCCGAAGCAATCGCGTCCCGGATCAGGGCTTTTTCAGCAACAAGCCAGGGATATTCTGTCATATCATAAACGCCCATCGGCCCTCCCATGACAATGAGCCAGTCCAGCTCCCCGACATCCGGCAATGTATGCCCCAGATAGAGATGGGTGGCGGAAAGCTGGTGTCCCCGTGTCTTCAGAAAAGGTTCCATACTCCCAAGCCCTTCAAACGGAACGTGTTGTAAATGATGAATTCGCATGATGTATATCCTCTCAATGATGGTTTGTAATGGCCACTCCCTGAGCTTTCCGGCCGGTCAGCACATATTCTTCTGTGGAATCCAAGTGAAAAATGCGATATAAACACACTCTGTTTTTGATATCAACAACCCATTTTATTCGGAAAACCTGCAACCATGCCCCCTGAAGACAATACCGAATACTCCCCTGAAGCCATACAGCACTGTATTTCAGTCCTTGAAAACCTCAACCGGGACGGCAGGCTGCTGGCCTGTCTGCCGGAAACCCAGAGAGTCGCCCTGCTGACAGCCGCAGGCCAGCTTTCCAGGCCGGATCGCCGTGAACGTAAAATCCGCAACAAGGAAAAAAACCGTCTGATGCGGCAGAGGGTGGTTCAACAGGAACGCAGCGCCCGCGCGACCACAGGCATTCGCCGCGCCCGTGAAGCCAGTATTTTCAGTGCGCCATTATACATACCCGATTCCCGGAATGAGGCCACTGCAGAACGTCCGGAACTATCGTCCCCCCGGAACTGTTATATCTGCAAGGCAGAGTTTACCCGCCTTCATTTTTTCTATGATGCGCTGTGCCCGGCCTGCGCTGAATTCAATTATCAGAAACGCTTTCAGACGGCGTCGCTGCATGGCCAGATAGCCCTTATTACCGGGTCGCGCGTCAAGATCGGTTATCAGGCGGCGCTGATGATGCTGCGCGCCGGCGCGGATGTGATCGCCACCACACGATTCCCTGTGGATGCCGCCATGCGGTTCTCACGTGAAACCGATTTTCCTGTATGGGGCAAACGTCTGCATATTTATGGTCTTGATCTGCGCCATACTCCCAGCGTCGAAATTTTCGCGCGCCACATCGAACAAAATTACAGCCGGCTGGATATTTTGATCAATAATGCCGCACAGACCGTTCGAAGACCGCCGGGGTTTTATGCACACCTGATGGATAACGAAACCAGGGTATGGGATGATCTGCCGGAATCCGTTCAGTTGCTTCTGACGGAGCATCAATCGTGCGTCCGCCGGTTACAGGCGCTTTCCGCTCCTGACACGGAGCCGGAATCAGCGCTTCCGGCGGTGTGGAACGGCAGCGTTCCGGGAATCGGGTTGCGGGCTTCCGCGCAGTTGTCCCAGATACCCTACACATATGACCACGCGGCGGATACAGACAAAATTTTTCCTAAAGGAGCACTGGATGCGGATTTACAGCAGGTGGATCTGCGCAACGTCAACAGTTGGCGTCTTCGGCTGGGAGAGATTCAGACATCCGAAATGCTCGAAATTCAGCTTGTGAACGCCGTTGCCCCGTTTGTTCTGTGCAACCGGCTGACGCCCATGATGAAACGGGAAAACACCGGCCGAAAACATATCGTGAATGTCACGGCTATGGAAGGAAAATTTTTACGGTTCAAAACCACAGGACGCCATCCGCACACCAACATGGCCAAAGCGGCGCTCAACATGCTGACCCACACATCCGCCGACGATCTGGCCGGATACGGCATTTTTATGAATGCAGTGGATACCGGCTGGGTTACAGACGAAGATCCTGTGACGCTGGCATCCAGAAAACAGGAACTTCATGATTTTCAGCCGCCTTTAGACATCGTGGATGGCGCCGCGCGGGTTTGCGACCCGTTTTTTAACGGCATTCTGACCGGCAGCCACTGGTGCGGCAAATTTCTCAAGGACTACTTTCCCATCGACTGGTAATTTCTTTCGTCAATGCAAAGCTGCATCCGGGTCTGAATCGGCAATACACCATGATGTGGAGGGCCGACAGAAAGCCGGATATCGTGGCACCCTGCAGGGATATCTTCTTTATCAAACGCACATTCCCATCGCGGACGCGGCTCGGACAACACCTCTGATGGCGCAGAAGATACAACCGGCGGCGGTATGTATGTTACCTGCCGGAATATATGGCTGATTCCCACCATCAGCGTCTTCACCTCAGCCCCCTGCTGCTCATCCCGCGCCCAACCGCTGAAAACATATCCGCCTGCGCTTTTCTGAACGGTTACTGTGCGCGTACTCGTCCAGAAACTGTCTTCAAATCCTCTGTGATTCACACTGTCAATTGCGTATTCGATGTTGCCATTGGGATCCACATAACGGTGAAGCGCCCAGTCCAGAAAGACGGCCCGGCTGTGTGATTGCCCGGTGGCCTTCAGCCACTGTTCATAACGGTTAAAAAAAATGACACCGATGGAGTTTGTAAAAGGAACAACCCCAAACCGCCAGGAAAATTGCTCTTCAGCAACGCTCAAGGGGACATCCTTTAAAAGAATCAGCGCGATGGCGCTGGCCATCCCAGACCGGTCGGAACCTCTAAAGCAATGCAGCAATATAGGCTTTTGCAGGGTCAAAAGCGCTGTAATCAGATGACTCAGATGGTTCTGCATGGGCAGTTCATGAGAGGCAAACGCGATATTCAGCATCTGAATGTGATGCTGCTGTGCGAATTTTTTTTCATTGTCAAACGACGGGTTCCCTTTTTCCGGACCCAGGAGGGAAATAATCGTGTGAATGCGATGGCTGGCGGTGAATGTTTCAAGCTCAGACACCGAGAGCTGGGCGCTTCGGTATATCTGCTGATCAATAACCGTATGAAACCGGGGATCGAGGACGATATACCATGCGATAACACCGCCGAGAACAGCAGCGGCCAGCAGACAGGCAACCCATTTTTTCCTGAAAACGGCTTTCATTTCAATGTGAATCATGGTAGTTCTCACCTTATTGGGCAGTATCGACAATGCTTGACGGCTTCGTAAAAAGTCCGCATGCTGCGTTGTGCCGCATCCTTCGTCATTGCAGCGTACGACAAGTACGCTTCATTCCTCAGGATTTGCACGCCTTGCCTGCGAACTTTTTACGAAGTCGTCTGAATTTCGACTTTTTACGAGGGCATCAATGCTTGTGGCAAATTACAGGATATTCTTATGAAATCATTGCGTTCATGCTTTATAAATTTTGACTATCGAATAGCGATACTCTTGTGCATTGCGCTCCTCAGCCTTTTCTCTGTGCTGAAGTCCGCCCCGTTGTTTGATGAAGATGAGGGCTTTTATGCAGAAGCAGGCCGCGAAATGCTGGCAAACGGCAATTATCTGACCGCATACATGAACGGCTCTCCGCAATATGACAAACCTATCCTCGTTTATTGGGCCGAGTGCCTCAGCTTTCGTTTTTTGGGGCTGAATGAATTTGCGGCGCGCTTTCCTTCGGCAGTAGCAACGCTTTTGTGGATGCTGGCGATTTACCGCTTTACCCGGCGTCATCTGGGGCCTTTCACGGGTTTTTTAACCGCCCTTTTTTTTATCAGCGCTATTCAAATCACCATCACCGGCAAGGCGGCGATTGTGGATCCGGTGCTGGATCTGTTTTTAACCCTGTGCATGTTTGATCTTTACGACTACCTGCAACAAAAAAAACACCGCATCTATACAGCGGCTCTCTATGCGGGGCTTGCTTTTCTGGCCAAAGGCCCGGTGGCTATCGCCATTCCGTTGGGGGTAACCCTGTGCTATTGTCTGATGCAGCGCCAGATGCGTCAATGGTTGCGGATGGTGTTTAACCCTTGGGCGATTCTGGTATTTGCGCTTGTCGCGCTGCCCTGGTATCTGTTGGAATATCAGGCGCAGGGAATGGTATTTATACAGAATTTTTTTCTGAAAAACAACCTGGAGCGCTATTCCCATTCGTTTGAGGGACATTCCGGTTCCGTGTTCTATTATCTCCCCGTGATCATTATTGGAACGCTGCCTCACTGCGGGCTTCTAATCCCGTTAATCCGCAAATTTCGGAATTTATTAAAAGATGACCTGATGCGCTATTGTCTGATATGGACAGGTGTTGTGCTGGTGCTGTTCTCTTTAGCGGGCACCAAGCTTCCTCATTATATTCTCGGCGCGTTTCCGGCGCTGTTCATCCTTTATGGATACGTGTATGAGAAACTGGAACGTTTTCGAACCTATCTGATTCCCGCAGCCGTCTTTTTGTGGATTCTGGTTGTAGCGCCCCTGGGCATCCCCTGGGTTTTACCTCTGGTGCGAGACAGGTTCGCCGCGTGCATGATGGCCTCGGGGGAGTCGCTCTTTGGTTCCGGATATTATCTGACTGTCGCCATACTGGCAGGCATCGTGACGCTGCTTTTCTTCTTGAGGATATCTTCAGGCTCTATCAAACCGGCGATTGTCGTTTCAATCGTATATCTGATTCTGATCAATACGGTATTGATGCCAAGAGTGGGTGAACTGATGCAGTCTCCGGTAAAAGAAGCCGCTCAGGTTGCCGCCGGATTTCCGGATAAAGTGGTGATGTGGGGGCATTCACTGCCCAGTTTCATGTTTTATACCCGAAAATTTGTTCAAATGCGCCATCCCTCACCAGGCGACCTGCTGCTGACAAAAGAGTCCAAGTTGTCTGAAATCGGCCCTTATAAAATTATCTATGAGAAAAACTGCATTGTACTGGTGAGAGTGCTGGGACAGAATTCTTGAAGTTCAATCGCAATGTAAACATGACGGCTTTGTAAAAAGCCCGGAAGCACTTATACTGCTCCCTTTGTCATCACACCAATTAAAATCTGCGATCATAACCTGCTTCTTTTTATAGCAGGTTAATATCTTGAACTATTGCGCCGTTTCTTCCCACCATATTCGTTCGTAGCCCAGAGACACCACGGCATAACGCCTCAGGTTCAGCGTTTTGTATTTCCGGTTCAGTGC
>LKPX01000045.1 GCA_001443525.1 Desulfobacteraceae bacterium RAAP-1
TTCTAATTTTGGTATACTTTTCCCCGTTCCTCGCAAATCCGTGCTAAATTCTCTCGTGGATGTACTTCTGCGGATGGCGGCATGAACATTTTCTGGGAAACTTCAGTTTACTGATACGTGCAATTTAAAATAGTTATGCCTTAGAACAAAATCACATCGCCCACTCAAAACAGCGAGGAACCGTATTATGTCATGAAGAAAAATCAGACATGAAATTTGTCATTCCCATTATGATTTTCTCCAGGCTGCATATACCATCCGTCTGAACAGATCATCCAGAATGTTCCAATCTGGTTCGGTGGTTTGCAATCCATTCAGGCAGTCATCCAAGTGGGCCAGGCGATCCTCCAGAAACTGGTGGAGGATTTGATTTTTCGGCCCGTTATCCAGTTCATCCCCGGCGATTTTTTTCTGCAACAGGATGTCGATTTCATGAATCACTGCGGCGGCAAGGTCCAGCCCATCCACCAGTTTTCGGAACTCAACCGGTGGCGGTACGGTGCCGTATCGCGCAATCCATTCACATGCGAGAACCGGACGCAGCACATAGAAATATTTTTTTGTCCAGACGCTTTCACCCTGAAGATATTCCCGAAAATTGCCTTTTGCCATGTGCAGGTAATGGTACATGCCGTTTTTGGGGGAAAAGAAGGTTGGTATCAGATTCCGCAGGCTTTCCGCCAGTCCCTCGGCATCCCGATAGACAATGGGTGAACGCAGCCATTCCAGCAACGGCGGATTGGATTTGCAAAACAGCTTCAGTACCTTTTTCAAATCCCATCCCTTGATATCCAGGGAATCAGCAATCGGGATTTCAATGACATCCCGCTGATCCCGAATGGACAGATACCATTCCACCGGATGAACATAAAGAAATCGAACGTCGTAATCACTGTCCCGTGAAGCAAATCCCCAGGACCGGCTTCCGGATTCCAGGGCATACAGAATCCTGACATGACGGGATTCTTCAATCATTTTCAGTTGTGACGAAATGATATCAATCATTCGGATTCATCCATTTTTCGAATGGCTTCCGCAATTTCAACCTTGCTCTGCCGTAGCAATTTTATTTCGTATTCTGTCAGTATTCTCGGTTTTGAGAAGGTAGCGAGCCTCTGATTGAGTAAGGCTGTCGAAGGTGTGACCAAACCTTTCTTGCCACCAGTTTTCAAGCTCTTTTCCATGTTTGTTCCTCAGACAATAATCGGTTTCCTTCCACAAAGCAGATTTCTGGTTTCATCAACTGCATCTGATCAGCATCACCTGCTTTACCTCTACAATCGCCACGGTTTCGCCCATATCCCGCAATGCCTGCAATGTTGTATTGCCATCAAGAACCCTGAATTTGCCGTTATCCAGCGGAACAATGCCAATGGGGTTACGTTTTTCACCCACACCGGCTGATGCCTGTTCCATCAGGATTTTGGCGCGCACCACCCGTTCCGGGTCAGCAGGTTCCCGTGCAACCAGCAATTTCAGATTCAACATCCGGCTGTTTGGGGTAATTTTAAAATATGGACTGCTCAGAGGCACATTCTCATTAATGTTTTCAGTTCCATATGTATTATCAATATCCATAAACTCTATCATTCTCTTTTGTGTGGCTATGTTTTCTGCCAATTTTGTCAAACCAAATAATTCAATGAGATATTCGGTGCCTTGTCCCATAACGATATCAATCACGGTTTCATTGTCACAATCCAAACATTTGGCAGATAACGATGCCCCATGTTTCAAAAGTGCTTTGACAACATTAAATGAACATTCACTTTTCTGTTCCATGTGAATTATTACGGCATAAACGAGTACAGGAATTTTCCCCATATATTCATGCTGACAATACAGATTTACATTTGCCCCGTTTTCAAGCAGTTGAGTCACTTTTTTTATTTTACTTGATTTTACTGCGTGTATTAATGCTGTATTTTCATTGTTGTCTTCTGCATCAATTTCTAAACCATGCGCCAAGCACAACTTGAACAATTCTTCATCTGATAGCCACCATGCAACTCCACTGTCTGTCGCAAGCCCATATTCGCAGAAAAACCATTCAGGCCGATTAGAATTCTGATTATAATAAGTTGCATTTACATTTGCACCATTGACGATCAACAACTTCGCGATATCTTTGTGCCCATTTAACAGTGCCTCTGTTAATGCAGTCCCTCGATTATCAGAATACAAATCAATACATTCATAATCCGAATTAATATCAAAACTTACATTCCCGGATTTTTTAATATATTTTAAAATAGATTCAACAGCTTTGATATTTCCTACTTTGCATGCTTCATGAAGTGGATTCCATCCTCCGTCCAAAACATCATTAATGTCTTGAGCCAATAATTTTTTCATGTCTTTAGTACTGCCAATTTGAATAGCCTTGTAAATAGAATCAATCATATTGCATCTTCTTTCTGGCACTCACAGATAGATTTTTCTGATTATAACGGATTTAGGGGTTAGTTGTATTTTCAATAGGTTATATTCTTAACTGAGTTATCACGCAAACTTTGTGCAATAAACCAACCTGCTGAATTTATAAGTATCAAGAGAATGATTGATGAGCGCCTTTCAAACCATTTTAATAGACAGCCTGTCATAACCCCCAAATCCGTTATAATCAGGATTTTTTCATTGAAACCTGCAAAAATAAACGTCCACAACAACGGCATATCACATCTTTTCCACAATGGTGATTTCATCGTCTGTCAGATTATAAAGATCATAAACAAGACGGTCGATTTCCTTGTCGGTAAAAGCAATATCACGCTTCAGTTCCTCAATTTCCTGTTTTTCTCGTGCGCAAGAAAGCTGCTTGTTCAGATCGAGCATTTTTTGAACTAGAAAAACAACACGGTCATGACGGTCTGTATCTGATACGTCTGAGAAGTTTATGGTGCGGATGGGAAGCGGAAACATATATTGAAATTTCCAGCGAAAAAATCCCCCTCGAATCGAGGAGCTTACTTGTGAAAACAAAAATGTCCAAAGCCGAGAGTTAAAAATACCTAGTAAATATTTAGAATCCGATCCTAATATATAAGCGGTCGTATCCGTGAAATACTTATTTTCGTCAAAAACAAACTGCCCTCGTGTTGCAATTTCGGCGTAGACAATTTTTGGTTTTTCAAATTCGCCATAATAGTCAATGGTATCCTGAATTTCATACCATTGATAAGCTCCTGGCTTTCTGCCTTGCCATTTTTCACCTTTCCAGTCTTTTGGACGCGGCATCAGACTTTCCTTAAACTGCTCCAGATAATTCCTGATGGGAGCATATTTTTCAATATCAATGCCGCGTCGTGCGAATATCACATATTTTTCGCTGAATGCCTTTTGGTATCGTTTGATATCCCTTCCAGCGAGAAACGGCTTTATCACTTCAGCGCTTTTGGGGTCTTCGGCGATCAGTCTCTGTCGAATAGCATTGTCAATCACAAACGCCTCATTTAAGCCGGTCAGAACACCACGATAAATTTTCCCGTCTACATATTCACCCAGAGGAACACCGATTTTGCTAAGCCTATCAAATAAATCCTGTGTGTTTTGATTCGCCAAAGACCATCCACATTTGTCGAGCGTATCCTGCCGCACATCATGGCGATATTGACTGATATGAGCTTGCAGATCGCTAAAATCCAGCGTCTTGATTGTGGAGGCTTGGAAGGATGGCCCGGGGGCTTTTTTCTGAATGACGACGATGCAGGGATAGGTCGTTGCCTGCTTGAACACCGGAAGGTCACCGAAATCTATGATTTCAAGGATATGTTGCTGTTTCATCCATTGCCGCATAGGGTTCCCGTAATTTGCCCGAAACCACTTGTTGGCGACAATATACGAAAAGAACCCGCCTTGCCTCAAAAGCGAAACCCCCTTTTCTATAAAATAGACGTATAGATCGGCCATGCCGTTAAAAACAGAATAATTCTTTTCAAAATATGGTTTAAAATTCGCCAAACCCTCCTGACGGACATACGGCGGATTGCCAATCACTGCGTCAAACCCGCCCGCCTTCATGATGTCTGCAAATTCTGTTTCCCAGTCGAAGGCATTGATCCGCAGCTTTTCATCAAAGGTAAACAGCGGCTGCTGACCCGAATAAAAATCCCTGCCAATCAGTGAATTCCCGCATTTGATGTTGTTTCCCAGATCCGGTAGTGCCCGTTCCTTGAACAGTGAAAGCTGACGGGTCATGCTCTGGCTGTTTTCACCCTCCAGAACCTTTAACAGCAGAGACAGTTTGGAGACCTCGACAGCCTGAGCATCAATATCCACCCCATAAATATTATTCAGCAGAATTCGCTTGCGTTCAGCGATCGTCAAATGCCAGTGATCGTTTGAATCCTGATACAGCTTTGGAGCCTTTCCTTTGGTGTGTTTTTGGGGATCATGATTCAGATACCAGTCCAGATGCCAGTTCAGAAGATATTGATATGCCCGAATCAAAAATGAGCCAGACCCGCAGGCCGGGTCAAGCACACGCATGGATGAGACATCATCCGGTTTTTTTCCGTCAACCAGCTTGCCAACGGTATTCCGCACGATGTAATCCACAATATAGGTCGGCGTGTAATACACACCGCCCGCTTTTCTGACTTCCGGTTTTTCCTCCACCACGACCGATCTGTCAGGCTGAATCTGGATAATTCTCCCCAGAAAGCGCTCATACACCTGCCCCAGTATATCCGCGGGCATGACAGAAAACGCATAGGGGCCAATCGGAAAATACAGCCTTTGAATGATTTGTTTAAGCGGTTCATCCTGAATTTTCAGCGATAGCGCCAGAGTATCCGCTGTTTCCCCACGTTTGGGTTCGTTCTTGAAATGGAACAGACCGGAATTGTATTTCGAATCCGCATTCTTAAACAGGCCGACAAGCTTTTGATAAACAGATTCGCATGACAAGAGGGTTTCAAGCGTGCCATAGGGTTCAATATCCCTGTCTTCACAGATTCTCAAAAAAATGATTCTGTCAATGGTCTGCTGAACCAGTGCGTTCAGCTCCCTTTGGGATAGCTCCGGATTATTGGCTGCGATATGATTCGCCAGAATGGATCGCCAGTTTTCGATATCGTTCAGAAACACGGCATCAACTTCCTGGCTGCCACGTTTGGCTTTTGATACTGCCGCGTATTTTTCCAATGAGCCGTCAAGCACCGCCTGCCTGGAAAATATAGCGTAGATTTCATCCCATCTATCGGCATAATCCATGAAGTTGCAATAAATCAGGCGGGCGACATCAGGGCTGTCAGTGATTTTGGGTTCTATCCCTCTGCCATAGTAAACCGAAAACTCTTCAAAATCAGTCAAAGCCCCAATCGGATGGTTGGCCGTCCAGGAATACCGCCTTAATTGAAGTGCCGGATTCTCACCCTTTTCCAGATTGACAGATGGTTTTTTGGCTTCCAGGAAAAATATTTTGCCTTCTCCGCCGGCATTGAAACTGTAATCCGGATGAATTTTTGACGAAAGATCATCCAGAGCATATTCATGCGTGACCTCACGCCGGTTTTTGTTGGACATATCCCAGCCAAGAGCTTCAAAAAACGGGTTGATAAAGTCCACCCGAACCTGCGTTTCACCATATCTGGCATGTTTGTATTCATTGAATCCGGCATCAAACCGTTCAACAAGTTGAATAATCTCTGGTGGAGCAGACATGTTGTTCATCCTTTTCTAAAGGTCCCCAATAACCAGGCTGATTGGTTTCGATAATCTGTTTCAAGACGGGCAACAGTTCACATTGACGGTGGTCAAGTGGTTAATCTCGCCATTTGAGTATCTATCCAATTATCCGGCTTTCACGAAGCGCCTTTACCTTATCCTCATTGATCAGTGCGTAAATCAATACCCCCAGCAACCCGGCGATAGCGCTCAATTGAAAGGTTTGATTGCGCCGTCTTTTGGTGGTGCCCAAAAGCAGTTCAATCCATGTCGCGATGAACAGCAAACTTAACACAGCCTTGGAAACACCGATGGGTATCGCCAGAAGGCGATAATAACCCGGATTAAACCTCCAGGCAGTAAAAATATTCTGAAGCAGTGTTGCGCCGGCAACAACAATACAAAGCCGCTGGAACAGTTCTTTGTTTTCAGGGGCCATGGCAATCCACGCAAGGATAAATACCAGCACCCAGGCGATGAAAGACAAAAACATGTCTGTTTTGTTCCGATAAAAGACGATACGTTTTGTAACCCCCAGAAAGATGCAGTAAATCAACAGCCCGGCGCCGGCAATGCCGGCCAATATGAGCCATTGATCCGGTCTGATGGTATCGCATTTAAACAATTCCATCACGCTCTTCATGAAATCCGGTAATTTTGGAAAAGTCATTGTGTGAATCCTTCAACGTTGGCGCAAGGTGGAAATGGATTTCTTGCAGAATGTTAACAGCCTGTTTCCTGTTTCGTAACTTCTCAATAAGTTCGGGCAAAAAATATATATAATTGTTTAAACATTTTATATCGCACACAAAATACGATGCAACAGCTACAAGCAAAAATAATGCCTAAATAACCAATTGAATTTATTTGTTCACTGACTGGCATAATATTTGCTGTTACGTCCAAAATAGAGTCCGTAACATACTGAATTTATGGACTGCCCTAACTTATTGAGAAGTTACCCTGTTTCCGGATAAAAATATCCCCCCCCCCTCTTGTTTTGCTTTACCTGCGCTGATGATGCGAATGAGAAAGTAATCCTATTTCGGTAAACTGTGTCTGTCTGAACAGGTCATTTGGTCGCGTTCTCTGGCCTATCACCATAAACTTTATTAATCAAGTCGAATTGGTTGAAATCCCCTGTGCTTTATGCCTGTTAGAAAAGAAATGGTGGAAAATCAATGCGGACGATTTCGTAAAAAGTCGTCGCTTTTTAATTGCCAGCTTAAGAAATATACCTTATAAAATAGCATCTATTATTTTATTTTGAGGCGCAAAATGGAATCAAGCCATCACAGGAGGGAACATGGACTTTAAATGGCATATTGAAACAGCATGGAAACTCACATTTTCCAATATCGTTCCCCTCATTTTAATGACACTGGTCATGATACTGGTCAGCGGATTTACATTTGGCATTCTGGGACCCGTAACCATGGCAGGATATCTTCAATCTGTCCTGTCCATGCTTCGTGAGAGTCGCGAGCCCAAGATTCAGGACGTATTTTCCCAGATGCATCTTTTCTTTCCGCTGTTGGGATTTGGCGTTCTCGTTCTTATCGCGATCATCATCGGCTTTCTGGTGCTGTTTTTACCCGGGCTGCTGATAGTTGTCGCCATGACGTTCTGCTGCCTTTATGTGCTGCCGCTAATGACGGATAAGGGGCTGGGCGTTATGGATGCCGTAAAGGAAAGTTATCGGATGGCTGTAAAAGACCAAATTCTGGATCATGTTGTCGTCGTGGTGCTCTATATGGGGATTATGGCCCTGGGGGGATCTGTTTTTATCGGGTTTCTCATTACCTGCCCGCTGGCAAGCGTTTTTCTGGCATCGGTTTACAATGAAAAAACAGGTGCGATTCCGGAAATACGTCGTTAATCAATCCTGATGGCTTCGTAAAAAGTTCGCACGCCGCGCTGCCATCCTTCGTCGTTGCTGCGTACCATAAGCACGCATCACTTCCTTGTGGATTTGCGCGCCTTGCCTGCGAATTTTTTTCAAAGTTGTCTCAAATCGGTGGCAAGAGGATGTACTTCACTATCGAATTGACAATTTTTCTGAACACACCGCCTATTACATGCCTACAGCGAAATCATCGATAACATATTTTTATATCGTTGTGGGCTGGATCCTCTGGTGTACCCTCCACAGCACTCTGATCTCCATCACCGTGACGGAATATATGAAAAGAAAGTTGGGAAGCGACTTTCGATTCTACCGCATTTTTTACAACATGGCGTCTGTCATAACGCTAATACCTCTTCTCATCTATTCCCGCAGGGTTCGTGAAGCCCCCATCTTCTATTGGGAAGGCCCCCTGGCGATTATTCAGATTCTCCTTCTGGCAGGCTCCATCTATCTGTTCATTGCCGGAGGCAGACATTACAGTTGGACGCAGTTTTCGGGAATTGCTCAAATCAGGACGGAACGAATCAACGGTTCTCTCTGCAATTGCGATTCGTTCGTTGTGTCCGACATTCATCAGATCATCCGGCATCCATGGTATCTGGGCGGCATAATGATCGTATGGGCGGTGAATCTGAACGTTTCAACAATCTTGATCAACATCATCATCAGCGTGTATTTTGTTGTTGGAGCTTTTCTGGAAGAGCGGAAACTGGTGCGCGAGTTCGGCGACAACTACCGGAAATACCAGCAGACCGTCTCCATGCTTTTCCCATGGCAATGGCTGAAATCGAAGATTTAAAGCGGCTGAGCTTTTGATCCCAGTTAGAATCAAACGTCCTCAGTATGCGATAATATAAGGATTCTCGATAGCTGCAGCATTTTTTTAAGACAGGGTGACGACACGGATCGTGACCCGCATTCGGAGGGAATATGGTAAATGTGCAAAACCCCAGGGGAAACAAGGATATTGAAGCACTGGACGAGATGATCGAGAAGATAACTGTCGATGCATACGGTGATGATGAAACGAAGAATTCTTCCCGATCCAGGCGGCAGCACAAGATCACAGCAGATGACATCGATCTGAGCAAACCGGTCGAACTGATTGCGCTTTCGATCAAGGAGCGAACCGCCCGGTGCCGTCTGCTGGGCAGTGACAGGACCGTTACGCTCCGGGCGGGTGGCATCCGGGATGTGGTGCCTGGTGCGATTGTCACGGTTAAACCACAGAAACAGTGGCGTTATGCTGGGCATCCGTATCTTTCGGGAGAGATTCAATCGACCTGGATCGACGCGAAGGCCCTCGATCTGATGCCCTTGGGTCTTGCGGACATGGGCATGTGGGATCCCGAGGAACACTACTGGGGAGAAGAAGGCGAGCCCATCGAAGAGTGGACCAGACCAATCATCGCTTATGGCGCTCGCCCGATGTTTGAAATGGAGCAGGTGTTGCCCGATCAGAACCTTGATGATCCTTTTGATGATCCCATCACGCGGTCCAACGATCTCAAAGATGCCGGCCAGCGGGCAGATGCTGTAAAGATATTGATGGATCTGTGCCAGGCAGACCTGCGCTGCCTCGATGCCCATTCGCATCTGGGTAATTTCGTCTTTGATCACCACCCGCAGGATCCCATTCGCCACTACGAAGTCGGTTTTCGCATCGGCAAACTGTCTCTGGGAAATGACTTTAACGGTGTATTGCCTTGGGGCCATATCGACAACCGCCCGTTTCTGCGCTGCATGCATGGCTATGGGCTGTGCCTTTGGCGCCTTGAACGCTTTGACGAGGCAGAACGCATCTTTGATCAAATGCTCTGGCTGAACCCGTCGGACAACCTGGGCGTGCGCTTTCTCATTGATGAGGTGAAAGCAAAGATATCCTGGGAGGCTTTTGAAAACAAATGACTTTTTCTATAGTCTTAATCGGTTCTACCGCCAGGCGGTTCGATCCATCCGCCGCCCAGAACCACATCTTCCTGATAAAACACCGCCCCCTGCCCCGGCGTTATCGCGGACTGGGAACTATCCGGGAGAATAGCCGCCGCATGCGTGTTTTCCGGAATCAGCGTGGCGGCAACCGCCGTGGAACGGTATCTCACACGTACTGCAACACGAATCGGCGATAGCGGCGCCGGTTCGATCCAGTTGATGCCGCTTACCCTGAAAGACGATGTGAGCAGATCGGATTTGAACCCTACGATCAGACGGTTCTGCTGTCTGTCCAACGCAACCACGTAATATGGCTCGGCCGCAGGGCAATTGATGCCGCGGCGCTGGCCGATGGTAAACAGATGAAGCCCTGAATGCCTGCCGATGACATTTCCCCGAACATCCACAACAGGCCCCGGTTCCGGCGTGAATCCGCCCTGCCCTGCCAGAAATTCTCCGTAATTGCGCCCCCGGATAAAACAGATATCCTGGCTTTCTCCTGAATGAATGGGCATCAGCCCTTGCGCTTTCGCCATTTCAACGACGCGGGATTTGGTAAACTCACCCAGAGGAAAGCAAGCCCGGTCAAGCTGTTGCGGTGTCATCCGGGCCAGAAAATAGGATTGATCTTTCAAAACATCAGCGCCCTTCCGTAAATGACAGATGCCACCTGCGTCCCTGAAAATTCTGGCGTAATGACCGGTGGCCAGCCGTTTCGCACCGTTTTGAATCGCAAATGCCAGAACCGTTCCGAATTTGATCCGGGGATTACACACCATGCATGGGTTGGGGGTGGAGCCGGACAGATAAGCTGCGGTAAAATAATTCACGACCTCATGTTGAAACGCTGCCGCCACATCCATCAGCATCACTGGAATATCTAACTGAGCGGACAGAAGATCAGCGACCTGACGAGGCGAAGGGCCTGTCCGGGTTTCATATCCGGTGCAAAAATGGACGCCGAATACCGGATAGCCTTGCTGCGCCAGAAATCTGGCGGCCATGAGGGAATCAATGCCGCCGCTCAATGCAACGGCTGTCAGCGGTTTCATTCAAAGAAGGTATGGGATGTGGGTCTGGCGGACATGGCGCGGGTCGGACATGCGGTAATACACAGCTCGCAGACGCTGCACTTGGTTTCATCAAACTCTACGGCCATTTCCGGACGCACGACATGCAGCGCACCCGTTGGACATACTGCGGTACAAGCTCCGCACTGGGTGCATTTACTGATATCGCGTTTGACTTCCTGGGAAGCGTTTTGAACCTGAACCCCCTGGGACTTTAAAAATTTTATCCCTTCCTTGAAATTCTTGCGGGTTCCTGAAAGCTCCAGAACCATCACCCCTTCTTTTCGGGGAAGAATTTCCGCATTGAGGATATTGAAAATCAGATCGTAATCTTTAACCAGATAACAGACAATGGGTTTTTGAACTTCTGTTTGGGGAAACCTTAGAATCAGTATCTTTGAATACATCTCACGTCTCCTGAAAAAACTTTATTTTTCATAAATGATCGATAATTTAGTGTGATTTACCCATAGTGTCAATAAGGAAGCTTGACGACTTCGTAAAAAGCCCGCATGCTGCGTTCCGCTGTACTCCTCGTCATTGCAGCGCACCACATAGTAAGCAAGGCAGAACGCCGGTCCTCAGAATTTGCGCACCTGGCCTGCGAACTGTCGGAACCGTCCGAAAATCGGCGTCTTACGAGATCATCGTTTTGGTAAAAGGAGTGATCGTACCATGAACCGTTTTGCATACCGCACCACAGGGCTTGCCATCAAAACCCTCTCCATGTTGTCAAAAGCCAGAATTCATCTTCATGATGAAGCCAATATTCCCCAGGGTTCCCTGATTTTTGTCATCAACCATTTTACCCGGATGGAAACCCTGTTTCTGCCGTATCATCTGTTTTATCTGACCGGCAAAAAACCGGTCTGGTCACTGGGCGATGCCAGTCTGTTCAAAGGTGCGATGGGTGACTTTCTGAATGCTGTCGGCGTGGTTTCCACCCGAAATCCGGACAGGGATCAACTGATTGTCCGGAGCCTTTTGACCGGCGACGCATCCTGGATTATCTATCCGGAAGGGTTGATGGTCAAAAACAAAAAGCTGATCGAAAAAGGCCGCTTCATGCTGTCATACGCCGGCGGCAAACACCCGCCCCATACCGGTGCCGCCACGCTTGCCCTCCGTACGGAATTTTACCGGCAGCGGCTCATCGCCCTGTCTGAAACACGGCCGGATGAAGCCGCACGTCTGATGGCCCTGTTTCAGATAGAGGATATCCACCCGCTGAAAACCTCAAGCACGTACATCGTTCCGGTCAACATCACGTATTTTCCCATCCGGGCCAGAGAAAACGCGCTCAGCTATCTGGCAGAACGTATCGTGGATGACCTGCCGGACAGGATGATGGAAGAGATTATGACCGAGGGAACCATGCTGCTTTCCGGTGTGGACATTGATGTGCGTTTCGGAAAGGCGATCGCCGTCAAGGACTGGCTGACCGACGCTGCCGTCACCAAAGACATATCGGACGCCCACAGCTTTGATTTTGACGATCCCATTGCGTCCAAACGGATCATGCACCAGCGGGCGCTAACGATCATGCAGCGGTATATGTGCGCCATTTACAGCATGACAACCGTCAACTCGGATCACCTGTTCGCCTCGATGATCAAACAGATTCCCTGCAACCACGTCAACGCCATGAATCTGAGACGGCGTGTGTATCTGACGGCTGCCCGGAATCTGGCGTCATCCGGATCATGGACGCACAAAAGCCTTTCAGAAGACCAGATCCATCTGATCACCGATGACAGCTTTCACAGATTCGCCGATTTCATCCATATCGCGATTGGCAAAAGAGTCCTGGCGCAGGATGCCGATGATCTCATCAAGCAGCCAGCCATGTTCTCAGGCGCTCTTGATTTTCATCGAGTCCGGATTGAAAATCCTCTGGCTGTCATGGCCAACGAAGTGGAGCCTCTGACGCAGCTGGAACGCAGCATCCGATGGCTGGCCTGGCAACCGGGCTTCTGGATACGGCGTCAGCTTTTCAGGCACCTGTTCGAAAAAGCGCTCATGGATTTTGACCAGGACTATCACAATTTTCATATCGAAGGCGAATCCAAGGACAAATCCGTAGGTACGCCCATTTTCATCCGCGGCAGAAGCGGCAGACCCGGCATTGTCCTGCTCCACGGCTACATGGCGGCCCCGGCAGAACTCAAAGGACTTGCGGAATATCTGGCCAAACACGGCTGGTGGGTATATGTCCCCCGGCTGAAAGGACACGGCACATCTCCGGAAGATCTGGCCATTCGGACATACAGGGACTGGATGACATCCGTCGATGAGGGATTTGCGCTGCTCCACAGCAGATGCCGGCATGTGATTCTCGGCGGTTTTTCGATGGGCGCCGGTCTTGCGCTTGAAGCCGCCGCCAGAATTCAGCTTCCATCCCTTTGCGGAGTGTTTGGGGTATGCCCGCCGTTTGAGTTGCTGGATTACACATCCAGACTCGCACCAGCAGTTAATATGTGGAACCGGTTGATGAAAAGCGTCAAACATGATGGGAACAGCAAGGAATTTGTTGAAAACCATCCTGAAAACCCTCATATCAATTATTTGCGAAACCCCGTATCCGGCGTTCAGGAGCTTGAGAAACTCATGAAACTGACTGAAAACCGTCTGAAAGAGGTTCACCTGCCAACACTTCTGGTTCAGGCCGATGAAGATCCGGTTGTGGATGAAAAGGGCACGCGCAAGGCATTCAAGCTGCTGAAATCGGAGCGTAAACAGTGTATGATGTTTCATGCCGCACATCACGGTATTCTAAATGGTGCCAATGCACCGGAGGTCTATCAGGTGATTGCGGATTTTGTTTCCCATTGCAGGCGTTCCTGACAACTGTATAATGTACGATAAAATCGCACCCCAATGAACAAAAGGTCGGAACATGGATAAAAAAGTCAAGGAAGCCTACAGATCAAAATTGCGTCGTATCGGCGAAGACTTCATTTATGCGCTCATAGACAACCCCTATGAATGCCCTATCGTCATAGACAAGGACGGTGTCATTGTTTTTATGAGCCGTTACAGCAAGAAATTCATCGGAATTGATGGCGATGACGCCATTGGTAAACACATCACCGAAGTCGTGAATGAAACGCACCTGCATGAAATTCTTAAAGATGGCAAGGCCAGGATTGGAGACACACTGTACATCGCCGGACGCCTTCAACTCATTTCCAGAATTCCGATCCGCGATATGGATGGCAATCTGATTGGCGCCGTTGGGAAAGGTATGCTAAATGAGGTGACGCGCCTGTGGGATCTCAAGCGCAAAATTGAACTTCTTGACAGCCGATTGCAGCATTATCAAAACCAGATCAATACGCTCAAGGGCGGAAACAGCATTATCGGCGAATCTCCCCTGATTCAAACAGTTAAGGAAAAAGCCCTGCTGGCCGCGAGAACGAATACAAATATCCTGATCACCGGAGAATCAGGGACAGGAAAAGAAGTCATTGCGTATTTCATTCATCAGTCAAGCCTCCGCGCCAATGGACCTTTTATCAAGGTCAACTGCGCCTCCATTCCGCCGGATTTATTTGAAAGCGAACTCTTCGGCTATGAACATGGGGCATTTACAGGAGCCAGATCACAGGGTAAACCGGGAAAATTCGAGATGGCTGATGGCGGGACTATCCTGCTCGATGAAATCGGAGAGCTGCCTTTGATGATGCAGGCTAAGCTTTTGAGGATCCTGCAGGAACGGACTGTGGACCGGCTTGGTGGAACCAAAACAATACCTGTGGATTTTCGCCTGATCGCGGCTACCAATCGTGACCTGGATGAATTGATCAAAAAAGATACGTTCAGGATAGACCTTTATTTTCGAATCAATGTTCTCAATATCCATGCGCCGAGTCTGAGACAGATACCCGAGGATATCCCCGTGATTGCCAATCACTTATTATCACAACTGAAATCCGAAATAGCCTGGGGACCCTCCAAAATTTCTGATGAAGCTATTGAGAAATTAAAGCAATATTCATGGCCGGGAAATGTAAGAGAGCTGAGAAATGTTATGGAAAAAGCCAGCATCATGGCTAAAAGTGATGTAATCCTTCCGGAGGACCTGCCGGACCACATCCGTCACTATGTCCATACAGACGACCGTAACGCCAATTGTCCTTTGGGCGGCAATCTTAAACAGATACTTGAGGAAACCGAAAAAAAAGTGATTGAAGATACCCTTAAATCTGTTCATGGCAATAAAACCAGGGCAGCAGAGATTTTGGGAATCCACCGAACGTCTTTATACGAAAAGCTCAACAAAATGAAACTCAACGTCATGCCATAATCCATAAGTTTCAAGCCATTGACATGGAATTGCAGGGAGAGCCATACGGTGTCTGAATTTCCCTACAATTCAAATCATGCCCACCATAAAAGAGCGTTCTCATTCATTCAGTCCTTCCTTCTCTTCACCATATTGTATGGAAATTCATACAACCATTTTACCCGATCGAATATCACAAACAAGATATTCATATAATTACCAATAGATAAAAAATAAATTTAAATGGCATCAATATTGCTGTCAATCTGGCCATTGATTAACCTGAGAACATTTAATTCCATTAAGGAGTCAATAGCTCAATGAATTTGAATCAGGAAAAAGTCATGACCCTGGATAAGGCGATAGGCATGTATGTCACGGACGGCTGTCATATATCGATCGGGGGATTTACGGTAAGTCGCAACCCCATGGCGGCCGTTTTTGAAATCATGCGCCAGAAGAAAAAAAACCTTCATTGTTATGCTCATTCCAACGGTACAGGTGTGGACGAACTTATTGGCGGCGGATGTCTTTCCAAACTTGAAATTGCATATGGCGGCAACGGCAAGGCTGCACCAACGTGCATCCGTTTTAAATCGGCCATACAACGGGGAGATCTATTATTTGAAGACTATTCCAATTATCAAATGTCACTGCGATTTCACGCAGGCGCCATGGGAATCCCATTTATGGCGACCCGATCCGGTCTGGGCACTGATATTGTGAATAAATGGGGATTTTCGAAAGAAATGAGGGGAAAAGATCCCAAATTACCGGATAAAAAAATCGAAATTATTGATAACCCTTTTCCCAACTGGGGAAATGCTTCCAGGGTTGTTCTGGTACCCGCTATAAATCCGGATGTCACCATTATTCATGTTCAGAAAGCGGATAAATACGGTACCTGCAGAATTGAGGGGCTGACGTTCGCAGATGCTGATCAGGTAAAAGCATCGAAGCATGTCATTATAACCTGCGAAGAAATTGTCGAAACGGACACATTAAGAGAAAAACCCGAGTACAATCAAATTCCTTTCATCCATGTCAGTGCTGTTGTCCACGTTCCATACGGCGCATATCCATCCGCCTGCTACAATTATTACGATTATGACCCACAGATGCTGAGCCATGTCAGCAAGTTTGCCAAAGATGATGATCTCTATCAAAAATATCTGGAAAAGTTTGTTTATGGCGTTAAAGATCATCAGGAGCTTTTAAAGCTTATGGGGAAAGACCAACTGGCAAAAATTTCCGCAGACAGAAGAACTGGATACGCCACGGGTCTGGACAGGCGGTAACCTGCACTTGGGAGGAATGAGGCATAATGACAGAATACACATTAAAAGAACTGATGACACTCATGGCTGCCAGAGAGATACGAGACGGTGATATTGTCTTTTGCGGTACTGGAATATCCATGGTGGCGGCTATGGCAGCCAAATATATCAATGCCCCGAACAGCATCATCTTTTTTGAAACAGGCGCTATTGATTCAAAACTTGAAGAAATTCCCATGGCTGTTGCAGATCCTCGGGTGATGTTCGGTGCGGCATCCAACAGCGGGTTGCTGGATGCCTTTGCAACCATGCAGAACCGAATCACCGGTGATCATGTGATTGGTATCCTGGGTGCGGCTCAAGTGGATAAATATGGAAATCTGAACTCCACCTGCATTGGCGATTATTCTAAACCCAAAACACGCTTTTCTGGAAGTGGCGGCGCCTGTGACGTCGCATCGTTTGTACCCCGGTGTCTGATTTTCATGCAGCACGAAAAACGGAAATTCCCCATAAAAATTGATTACCTGACCAGTCCAGGTTATCTGGATGGGCCAGGGGCGAGGGAGCGGGCGGGATTAATGTCTGGAGGTCCTACAGCCGTTATCACCAATTTAGGAGTGATGTATTTCGACAGCGAAACAAAGGAAATGTATCTGGCATACTATTATCCTGGTGTTACCCCGCAAAAGATTCTGGATAACATGGAATTCAGCGTGGATATCTCACGAGCAGCCGAGGCAGCACCCCCCAGTGAACAGGAGTTACAAATATTGCGAGAACGGGTTGATCCATACAAGCTGATTCTTTGAAAACTTGACGGCTTCGTAAAAAGTCCGCTTGCTGCGCTGTAACGACGAAGGGTTTGAGCGCCTTACCTGCGAACTTTTTACAAAGTCGTTTGAATTTCAACTTGTTACAAAGCCATCAACAAATAAAAGGAGATCCTGCTATTGCAGGACGGATATGGAAACTAAAATGAAAACTGATATGAAACAAAGTCCGATGGTTCCGAAGCTGGAAGATGCAACACTGTCACTGGAAAATCGCGTAGCCATCTTTACCATGCAGCGCGATGATGTACGCAATGCCCTGACGGGAACCGCACTGATCGATGATATTGTAAAAACAGTCCACTGGGCCAACTGTGAACCTGATGTTTCGGTGCTGATTATTACCGGTGGCGGTTCCGCCTTTTCGTCCGGCGGCAATGTCAAGGCAATGTATGACAGATCCGACAGCTTTCATGGAACAGCGATCGAGGTTCAGGATCAATATCGAAGGGGCATTCAGCAAATACCGTTGGCACTGCATTCAGCAGAGATTCCGGTCATTGCCGCAGTCAACGGAGCCGCCATTGGCGCCGGTTTCGATCTTGCCTGCATGTGTGACATCCGCATCGCCTCAAACCGGGCGAAAATAAGCGAGGCATTCATCAATCTGGGCATTATACCGGGGGATGGAGGCGCCTGGTTTATGCAGCGACTGATCGGCTATCAAAAGGCGGCGGAGCTGACATTTACCGGAAGACTTGTATCGGCCGATGAAGCCCTGAAACTCGGGTTGTTTCTCGAAGTAGTGGAACCGGATGCCCTGATGCCGCGGGCATGTGAACTGGCAATGCAAATAGCCGCCAAACCGCCTCTGACCTTGCGATTTACCAAACGGCTGATGAAACTTGCACAGCGCAGTGAACTTCCTGATTTTCTTGATCTTTGCGCCTGTTTTCAAGGCATGTCACATAATACAAGCGATCACCTGGAAGCGGTCGGTGCTTTCATAGAAAAGCGGAAGCCAAGCTTTAAAGGTGAATAATCGCGGTATGTTATAAATAAATCGAATGAGAAATCATTTTCATTCATGGAGACGATCAGCCTGATCATGAGCGTTCACGATGGCATCACGTTCACATTTTGAATTTTTCGAAGGAGAAGTCACATGCAGTTTGCTTTAACCAAAGACATGGAAATGCTGAGAAAATCCGTCAGGGAATTTGCCGCGAAAAAAATTACGCCTAATGCCGGAGAATGGGATGAAAAACACTATTTTCCTTACAAAGAGGCCATCAAGCCTATGGGCGAACTGGGCTTTTTCGGAACCGTCATTCCTGAGGAGTACGGCGGAGAAAACATGGGATGGATGGCCGCCATGATTGTCACCGAAGAAATTGCGAGGGCGTCCAGTTCGCTGAGGGTTCAGGTCAACCTGCAAACCCTGGGCTGCGCCTATACCATTTTCAGATATGGCGGCGACACCATCAAAAAGGCCTATATCCCTAAACTGGTCAACGCCGACTATGTGGGCGGTTTCGGCATTACAGAACCCGACGCCGGTTCCGATGTCATGGCCATGCAGTCCACCGCTGAAGACAAGGGCGACCACTGGCTGCTGAACGGTTCCAAGACATGGATATCCAATGCCAATGTGGCGGATGTCATCATCTACTATGCCTATACGGATAAATCACAAGGCTCCAGAGGACTTTCCGCTTTTGTGGTTGAAATGAAAAACTTCAATGGCATCAAAACATCCAAACTAGAGAAAATGGGTTCCCATTCTTCTCCTACCGGCGAAATCTTTCTGACCGACACGCGGGTTCCCAAAGAAAATATTCTGGGAAAACCCGGCGACGGAGCCAAAATCGTGTTCAGCTCTCTCAACCAGACGCGGCTTTCCGCCGCCGCCGGTGCAGTAGGACTGGCGCAGGCATGCCTGGATACCGTCATCAAATATTGCAATCAGCGCAAACAGTTCGGAAAACCCATCGGTGAATTTCAGATGAATCAGGATATGGTCGCGCAGATGTCCACCGAAATTGAAGCGGCTCGGCTCCTTGTTTATAAAGCAGCATGGGCCAAAGACCAGGGTAATTTAAATAACGGGCTGGATGTGGCGCAGGCGAAATACTTTTCCGGCGAAGTGGTCACCAAATGCGCCAACTACGCCATGCGGATACTGGGTGCTTACGGATACTCCACCGAATATCCCGTAGCGCGTTTTTATCGGGATACCCCCACCTATACGATGGTGGAAGGATCCGCCAATATCTGCAAATGGATTATCGCTCAAGACCAGCTAGGTATCCGCAAGGCAAACCGGTAACGCAGAAAACAGGAGAAAGCAAATGAATATTCAAAAGGTGATGGTGGTAGGATCCGGTTTGATGGGAAGCGGAATCGCTCAAGTATGCGCTCAAGCCGGCGTCAATGTGATATTGAGCGATGTTTCCCCGGAAGCTCTGGGAAAAGCCATGAAAACAATTGCCTGGTCGGTGGGAAAACTGGCTGAAAAAGGCAAGATTTCCGAAGATCGTGAAACCGTGATGCAGCGGATTACCACAACAGGCGATTATGCACTCGGAAAAGATGCAGACCTGGCCATAGAAGCCATTTTCGAGAACATGGAGCTCAAACAGGAAATATTTAAAAAACTCGATCAGATCTGTGAACCCCGGACGCTGATCGCCAGCAACACCTCATCCATTCCCATCACGGAACTGGCGGCGGTAACCCAGCGGCCGGAAAAGGTCTTGGGTATCCATTTCTTCAGCCCGGTACCCATGATGCTGGCTGTCGAAGTCATCAAGGGCGTTTCAACCGCTGACGAAACTATTCAGGCGGGTAGAGACTTTGTCATCAAAATCGGCAAGGAGCCCATCATGGTGAATCGGGATATTGCCGGATTTGTCATTAACCGAATCAATTTTCCGTCGACCATCGAGGCCATGAATCTGGTGGAGCAGGGAGTCGCGACAGTCGAGGACATCGACAAGGGCCTGCGACTGGCTTCAGGAAGAAAAATGGGGATTTTTGAGACCGGAGATATGGTAGGACTGGATGTCACCTACGGGGCAATGATGTCCACCTACAGGGAAACCGGTGATCCCAGATTCTACCCGCCCCTGCTGCTTCGACGGAAAATCAAGGCCGGTCATCTGGGCAGAAAGACCGGGAAAGGCTGGTACACGTATAACGAAGACGGAACCCGAAAAGAATAAGGAACAAATCCATGGGACATTTCAAGGTCAATCAGAAAGATATTTTTTTCATTCTCAAGGATCAGCTCAATTATGGCCGCCTCTGCACCCTGGACCGTTACAAGGATCTGAATGAAAAGACGCTGGATATGATGGTCAGCGAAGCCATCAGCTTTGCCAGAGGGGTGCTCGACCCCCTGAATGAAATCGGAGAAAATCAGGGCCTGACATTTAACAACGGCCGGGTGTTGTGTCCACCCGAATTTAAAAAGGCGTTCAGGCAGTATGGAGCGGATGGATGGACCGCTGCCGCCAGAGATCCGGAATACGGCGGCCAGGGGTTTCCCCACATGATGCGCATCGTCGTCAACGACATGATGTACGGCGCCTGCCAGGCTTTCAATATGGCCCCCAGCCTCACGCACGGCGCAGCACATCTGATTGAGAGTTTCGGCGGCAACGACTTAAAAAAGCGATTTGTCCCCAAAATGTTCAATGGAGAATGGGCTGGCACCATGTGTCTGACAGAATCCAATGCCGGATCCAATCTGGCGGATATCCAGACCACCGCCTATCGTGAAGGCGACCATTTCAAAATCAAGGGGACAAAAGTCTTTATTTCCTGGGGAGAGCACGATCTGACGGACAATATCATCCATCTGGTGCTGGCGCGGATCGACGGAGCCCCGGCAGGGGTGAAAGGAATTTCTCTTTTTGTCGTTCCCAAGGTCCGGGTTCATGCCGATGGAACGCTGGGAGAAGCCAACGATGTGGTCTGCGGCTCCATTGAAAAAAAACTCGGTCTGCATGCATCTCCCACCGCAGTGCTCAATTTCGGCGCAGCCGATGGATGTATCGGCTATCTCTGCGGCAAGGAAAACAACGGCCTTGCCCACATGTTTCAGATGATGAATGCCGCAAGAATCAATACGGGCGTCAGCGGCATGACACTGGCGGGCACGGCGTACCGGAATGCTCTGGAATACGCCCGGGAACGGATTCAAGGCAGAGATGTCGCCGGCAGAAAGGAAGGCGGCGTGGCCATCATCAATCACCCGGATGTGCGTCGGATGTTGCTGTGGATGAAGGCCATGGTGGATGGCATGCGTTCCATGATCTATACCGGCGCTTACTGGATAGATATGTTTCTTGAAATGTCCGACGGGAAGGAGAAAGATCACTATCAAAACCTGGTGGATTTCACAACCCCCATCATCAAGGCGTACTGCTCTGAAATGGGATTCCGCGTCTGTGAAACCGCCATCCAGTGCCTGGGCGGCTATGGATTCTGTAAAGACTATCCGCTGGAGCAGTATTTGCGGGACGCCAAGATTATGTCTCTTTACGAGGGCACCAACGGAATTCAGTCCATGGATTTAATGGGCCGGAAAATGACGATACGAGATGGGGGGCCGTTTAACGCATTTAAGTCTGAAATCGATCAGTTTTGTGAGAAACATCGTGAGCACGCAGAACTGGGTGATAAGGTTCAGACGCTGGCAGGGGTCGCCGCCCGGCTTTGGGAAGCGGCTGGAGAAATGAAGCATCGGTTGACTGCAGATCCCCTCCAGTGGGCTTCCTACACCTATCCGGCACTGATGGCTTTCGGGGAAGTCGCCATGACCTGGCGCCTGCTGGATATGGCTATCGTCGCTTATCCGTCCTCCCTGAAAAAAGGCAAGGAAAGCGATTTCTACAAAGGAAAGGTGATGCAGGCTGCGTTTTTTGCGGATATGACCCTGCCTCACACCCTGGCAACCATCGGAACCTGTTGCCGTCACGGCAGAGAAATCATAGAAATTCCGGACAATGCATTTTAAAAAGGATGTCAGTTGGTGATGAAAGAAGCTGTTATTGTGAGCGCCGTCAGAACCCCCGTTGGAAAATACATGGGATCGCTTAGAACCGTTGAAGCCTGTGACCTGGCCGCTATCGCTCTTGCAGGGGCCATCCAGCAGGCTGGTATCGATCCGGCTCTGGTGGATGAAGTGGTCATGGGCCAGTCATACCAGAACGGCGAATCCGTCAATATCGCCAGAATGGCGCTTCTGAAAGCCGGGTGGCCGGAGAGCATTCCTGGAATCACCCTGGACCGGCGCTGCTGCACGGGTCTGGATGTAGTCCGGTATGCAGCGGCCCTGATTGCCTCAAATCAGGCCCAGATCGTGGTGGCAGGCGGGGTTGAGAGCATGAGCAACGCCGAGTTTTACCTTCCCGGAAGCATGAAATGGGGAGTGGGTGGAGCCAGAGGCATGCCCAAGGGCCATGGGGATCTGGCGATCTGGGGGTTGCCCTTTTACGACCGGATCCAGCGGGCAAGGGTCATGTCCCAGCCGCAAGAACGCTATGGCATACTGCCTTCCATGATGTCCTGGGCGGAAACCGCAGCAAAGGAAGAGAATATTTCGCGGCAAAGCTGCGATGAATGGGCGGTTGAAAGTCATAAAAAAGCCTGTGCGGCCATAGCAGCCGGAAAATTCAGCGATGAAATCATTCCGGTATCCGTAACTCAGCCTAAGGGAGATCCGGTAATCGTGGACCGGGATGAAAACCCCAGAGCGGATACCTCTCTGGAAAAGCTGGCAAAATTAAAACCGGTTTTAAACGGCGTCTGCACGGCGGGCAACTCGTCCACGGAAAACGACGGGGCTGCGGCCGTTATCGTGGTATCGGCAGAGAAAGCCGCAGCACTGGGGCTGAAGCCCTTTGCAACATTCCGAAGCTGCGCCGTTGCCGGAGCCGACCCCAGACGCGCTTACAAAACCGTTCCGATTGCCGTTGAAAAGGCAATGACCCAAGCAGGACTTCACTTAAAGCAGATGGATCTCATAGAGATACAGGAAGCCTTTGCCGCCCAGGTGCTGGCGGATTTGAATGAAATGGGCGTCGGCCCAGAGGATTATACAAGGGTCAATGTCAATGGCTCCGGAATATCGCTGGGTCATCCCATCGCCTGTACCGGAACCCGGGTATTGGTCACCCTGCTGCATGAAATGAGACGCCGAAACGCCCGATTCGGGCTGGAATGCATCTGTGGCGGCGGCGGGCTGGGTATTGCCGCCGTGCTGGAACGTAAAATGGAAGTCTGACAATTTTTCCGGCGTTTTGCCAGCGTGGAGGATAGAACATGAATAAAAATATGCAAGATGTTGTGGTCATTGATGCCGTACGAACAGCCTTTGGGCGGGCCGGTGAAAAAGGCATTTTCTGGAATACCCGGGCCGAAGACCTGTCTGTTGCCGTATTGAAGGCACTGATAGCAAGAAATCCGAAGGTCAAACCCGGCGATGTCGAAGATGTGCTCTGGGGAGCCACCAATCAGATCAAGGAGCAGGGAGGCACCATCGGCCGGATGATCTCGATGCTGGCGGACTGGGGATGGGAAATCCCCGGATGCACGATTGACCGCATGTGCGCCAGCGGCCTGACCGCCGTGGGACTCGGCGTTTCTTATATCGCCAGCGGCATGGCCGATTGCCTGATCGCCGGCGGCGTCGAACACATGGGACATTTGCCCATGGGGTTTATGCGGGACAATCACCCCAGATATGAAGAAGTCATGGGAGATGCCACCGCATTCAACATGGGCATGACGGCAGAGAACATTCATGACCGGTTCCCCGAGCTTACCAGGGAAATGGCAGACGCCTATGCTGCGGCCAGTCAGCAAAAAGCCCATCAGGCCATCCGGTCCGGCAAGATGAAGGACATGATCATCCCCATCGATGTGCAGATGGCCGATGGAACCCGACTTACGGCGGACAAAGACCAGCAGCCGCGTCCGGAAACGACCGTCGAGACGCTTGCCTGTCTCAAAACGCCGTTTCGGGAACCAGGAGGCCGTGTTACCGCCGGAAATGCTTCCGGATTGAACGACGGGGCAGCCGGAGTGCTTTTAACGAATGCATCGAAAGCCGAAAGATTGGGCCTTTCACCGAGCATGCGATGGGTTTCAACCGGAATTGCCGGAGTAGATCCCAAAATCATGGGAACCGCACCGGTTCCGGCAACCCAAAAAGCCCTTTCTAAAGCCGGTTTGACCATGCAGGACATTGATATCATCGAACTCAACGAAGCCTTTGCAGTTCAGGCCCTTTACGATCTGGACAGATTAGGAGTTAAACCGGATGATCCGCGAGTCAATATCTGGGGCGGCGCCATTGCTTACGGCCATCCACTGGCAGCATCCGGTCCACGCCTGATCGCCTTCCTGCAAGGGCTTTTCAGGGAAAACCCCAAGGCCCGTTACGGCCTGGCCACCATGTGCGTGGGACGGGGCCAGGGATATTCGATGATATGGGAGAATTTGAATAAAGAATGAGGATTCTGCAAATATCTGCAAACAGATCATTGCCATGGATCAGCTCGGTTACCGCAAGGCCAGCCGTTAGCGCTCCACCGATAATTTTCATGAGGAGACCCAAATTGCCTGAATACCAGAATATCAAATATGAAATTAATGATCACATCGCTGTCGTCACCATTAATCACCCACCGGCCAATACCTGGAACCTGGCCACCCTGACCGAATTTGAAAATGCGATCGGCGATGTAGAAAGCGATGTAAACGTCAGGGTCCTCGTGATCACCGGTGCCGGAGACAAGTGCTTTTCCGCCGGATTCGATGTCAGCGACAGCGTTCATTCGCCCATCATCAGCCCCAAAGCACGTACACTATGGCGAAGGATCGACCGGTTTTCCAAACCGGTCATCGCCGCTATCAACGGCCATGCACTCGGAGGCGGCCTGGAACTGGCCATTTCCTGCCATTTCAGATTCATGGCGAATGCACCCAAAGCCATGATCGGGCTCACAGAACTGAATCTTGGTATTATTCCGGGCTGGGGGGGCACACAGCGCCTGTCCCGCGTCGTGGGCAGATCACATGCTCTGGAAATGATTCTTTTAAGCAAAAGATTGACGGCTGAAGAAGCGCTGAAGATCGGGCTTATTAATTATCTGACAAGCCCTGAGACCCTGATGCCGGAAACACTGGCCTTAGCCAAAACGCTGGCAGATCGACCGCCGATTGCTGTTCGCTGCGTACTGGATGCTGTCACAGCAGGGCTTTACGAAGGAATCGATGCAGGTCTGGATATGGAAGCGCAAGGCAGCACAACGGTACGCGCCAGTGATGACTGCCGGGAAGGATTTGCCGCTTTTCTCGAAAAGCGCAAACCCGTTTTTACCGGAAAATAGCTGCGGTCCCGGTTTTTTCCCTGATTTAATGAAAAAAACCACCGATCTACCGCCATAAACCATTATAACGCGAAAAAAATTGCGCGGGCGTCCAGTTCGCTATCGGTGAATTTCAGCGGATACGGGGTGCTTACGGATACTCCACCGAATATCCTGTAGCGCCTACACCCGTGCGTTCACAAACTGCCAATCAGATCTGATCATTTCTCCTATTCTCATGGCGCGTTCAGAGTAGAGTACAATATTTTTCCAGTCGGGTTCCTGGCTGACCTTCTGCATCAGCAAGCTGTCCCCGTTGCGTCCACAGGGCAGCATGCCGCCGAGAAAGTAGCCGCATCCACGCAGGATATCCGTTGCTGCGGATATAAATGGAGAGGCAAGCGGCAGCCAGGTTTGAAAGATCACGGAGCCTTTTTCGCGAGATTCACTCTCCAAACGGCTGATGAATGGTTTGAAATCAGACCCAATGCGATCTATCGTAATCCGTGAGACTTGCGCCAATTCGAATATGCGCATGCTGCCCTGGCTGTTGCCCTCAGTCGGTAACTTACTACCCGAAAACACAAAAGTGCGTTCCATATTCGAATCAGCATAAAGGTATTTCAGTTCATCCCGATAGAGCATCGGTATCTGGACGGTTTGCGTTCCGGGTTTGAGCATGAATATCCCCATCAGTACAGAAATGCGATTGAATGCTTCCGACTCTATACCACGGACAACCGTGGGCATCAGACCGACTTCAAGGCCTGATTCTTTGAAGTCAAGCTGCAAGCACATTTTCTGTGTATGGGTATGATTGCACACGGGTTCCCCAACGATTCCATCGATGCAAAAGCGTTTTGAGGTATTGACGAGGGTATGCCTGAACAAGGGGAAGAAAATGCCTTGGCCGCGAAAAGACGGAAGCACAGCCCCTGCTGCATTTTCATAGTAGTGGGTGGCAGGATCCATAAGAACAAGCGCATTATGGCCAACGACTTCGCCGGCAGGTGTGCGGGCCACACAGGAGATAATGCGACCGGCCGTATTTTCTTTAATCAACTGGTCCGGAAGGTAATAAGTCCTGATGGGGTATCCTTCTCCGTAAACTTCTCGAAAAAGCCGAGCAATTCCGGGCGCATCTTCAATACGGAAAAAATCTATCTCGACTTTCCCTCTTATCGTGTCTGAAACCTGAGTCTCATTCATCATACTATCTTTTTTCTATAAAAGTCGATTTTCAGACGGCTTCGTAAAAAGTCGGTTTTAGCCTATTTTTACAACAATAACATCTTGAATTTATTGGTTATTAAAATCTGGTCTTTGACTTTTTACGAAGGTATCAATGTTGCGTTCAACATGCAAACAGCATTTATCCGGAATCAGGCCCAACGGAGAGTCTTTGAATAGCTATCGCCTTTAATAGCAATGCTCCTTACCAGGAAAACTGCCGGACTGAACATCCGCCGCATATGTCTGAATGCCGATTCTGGCCTGATCAAGCAATCTGGCATACTGTTTGACAAACTTGGGAACGTGCCGGTCGGTCATTCCCAGCAAATCGTGAATTACCAGAACCTGACCGTCGCACGAGGAGCCAGCGCCAATACCGATGGTAGGAATCTTTAACTTCTGGGTGATGACGGCTGCAATGTCTGAAGGAATACCTTCCAGAACTACGGAAAATGCGCCGGCGGCCTCAACCTCGAGAGCATCGGCCAGAAGTCGTTCTTCATCCCGCTGCACCCGGTACCCCCCCATCTGATGCACCGACTGAGGCGTCAACCCGATATGCGCCTGAACCGAAATTCCGGCGCTGGTGATGGCCCGGATGACAGCACTGACCGAAGCCCCCCCCTCCAGTTTAACCGCAGCCGCCCCGCCTTCCTTAACGAGCCTCCCGGCGTTGGCAATGGCATCTTCTATACTGGTCTGATAGGACATAAACGGCATATCTCCCACCACCAGCGCATGCTGCACAGCCCGTGAAACCAGTTTCGTGTGATACACCATTTCATCCATCGTGACCGGCAATGTGCTGGAATATCCCTGAACCACCATCCCCAGGGAGTCTCCGACCAGAATCACGTGAATTCCGGATTCATCCACCAGTTTGGCGAAAGGATAGTCATAGGCGGTCAGAGAAGCGATCTTCTCGCCTCTTTCCTTCATCTTGAACAACGTCGGTATGGTGATGAGAGATGCCATGTGAAAATACCTCCTTTTACGAAGTCGTCTTCTTATTCCAGTTCGCATTCAAACTGATACCTTTGTCAGCTTCGCTGTGCCGCGATTCGACGTACTGAATGTACAGTCTCATCGCTGCTCGCTTGCTTTCGCGGTCTCAGTCCG